>JAKFXC010000015.1 GCA_021731625.1 Candidatus Omnitrophota bacterium | reverse complement strand
TCACCCCCAATAATCGTAAGCGCAAATTTGTGCTGCATTTTACCCGCAGTCCCATTGAAATCATCGGCAAGGGCCGGGTGCAAACCGTCAAGTTCGAACAGAACCGCTTGGTGGGGGAGGCCGGGAGACAAAAAGTGCGGGGCATGGGGAAATTCGAGCAAATCGATTGCGGGATCTTTTTTCGAAGTGTGGGTTATCGCGGGATCCCTATCAAAGGCCTGCCGTTCTCCGACCAAAGTGGAGTTATCCCAAATCAAGGTGGTCGGGTCATGGACTCGGAGGAAATTTACAGCGGCTGGTATGTTGCAGGATGGATCAAGCGGGGGGCTACCGGCATCATTGGGACCAACAAACCAGATGCGGAGGAAACGGTTAAAAATTTGCTGGAAGATTTGGACCAATTAAACTCTTGCGAAGTTCCCGATTCGCAAGAGGTTTTACGCTTTCTAAAAGACCGTGAAGTCAGGGTGGTGACCTTCCCGGAATGGAAGAAAATCGATGCCGCAGAGATCGAACGGGGGGCTAAATTAGGCAAACCTCGAGAGAAATTCGTGCGCATCACGGGGATGCTTTCGGCGGCCTCCTCGAGCTAAGTTTTTGGCGTATCTTGGTGCAAAACAAAGCTTTTGCAGCCATAAAAAAATCTCTTGGCAAAATAATTAAAATAGGATATACTCTCTTCAATCTATTCCCAAGATAAGGGGCCAATAAACCCCATGGGAGCTTCGAGGAGGTGTACATCCTATGTTAGGACCACACAACGAACAATCACAGCAAAAAGCAGAGCAGGAAGAAGAGTCAATTTTCGCCTGGGATGAAGCAAGCGTCTTAATTTGATTTTTTCCAGCCGCATAAATAAGAGTAGGCCGCCTTTCAAGGCGGCCTTTCCTCGTTTTGGAAGGTTTTTAAGTTATACTGATTATTGATGTTACAACTATTCGATTACGCAGTCGGCCGGCAGGGTTTTGGTCATAAGATCAGCGATGGATGGTGTGGCCTTGAACTGATTGACGATCCCTTCTATACCAATGCGACGATTAAATATTCCTAAACTCTCGCCCTTTTGACGATTCGTTTGCCAGAATTTTAAGAGCACGTCAATCACCTGAGCCACCCGTTCGCGGGGGATGGATTTTAGGTAAATGGCGGTGCCGTCCGCGTTCAGCAAAGGCAGGCCCTGATGGCGGCCATCTTCGGTGCCCATGAGTTTCATCTGATAGCGGTTAAATCCTGAACCCACCAAGCCAATGGTTTTGGTGGCGGGCCGGAAGCATTGGCGCTCGCAGCCGGTGATCCCGATCGATTCCTGAATGTCGCCCCACCCCATGATTTCCAATTGGTCGATGAGTTCCGGTTCGAATTTTTCGGAATCGGTGTAGGTCAAGCGGCAAGTGTCGCGGCCCACGCAAGCGCCGGATAACAGGCGCAGGGTAGAATACGCTTTGCCATTGCGAATGCCAAAACCAAATCGAAGCAGGTCAGCTTCAAATTCTTTTTTGCATGCCTCTGGAATATTGTTAAAGAGCGCATCCTGGTTTGGCGTGATCATGAACTCAATATCATATTTATTCATCAAAGTCCGGCACATGGTTTTAAGTTTGCCATTAGGACCATTGTCAATCAAGCGGCCATTTTCAATGAAGGCGCCATACGTCCAAAGGCCATCGGGTTGTTTAAACCATCCGTGATGCAGGTGGCGTGGCCCGGGGTCTAATGTAGGATCGGGCAATGCCACCTTGGTGCCTAATACAGCTTCCACTTGTTGGCGATACCAATCCACACCCATTTTTTTAATCACATATTTGAGCCGGGCCCACACGCGGTTTTCGCGGTCGCCCCATTCCTGGTGGACTTTAACCACCGCATCCAAAACGTTCATCAGATGAGCTTCATCGGTTTGGCACAAAGGCAGGCCCATGCAGGCCATGGCAGGTTTGCCGTTGCGTTCACCTTGACCTCCGCCCACATAGATCTGAAATTTTTGCACCTTATTGCCTTCAATGATTGGAACGATTCCCAAATCATCCGATAGAATTTCGGCGCAATTTTCAGCCACCAGCTTGCCGGCCGCATCTTCCAAGACCCCGGCAAAGCCGATCTTGAATTTGCGGTTGAGCAAATTAGGGCCGTATTTAAAAGATTCGCCGGGCTTACGCACTCTGGTGGGGTCAATTTCCCAGACCGAAATGAACGGTTCCATGGGCAGTTGAAAATAACTGCCGGCTTTTTTTGCCCAGGCATTGCCGTTGAAGGCCTTAGAAAAACGGCCGAGAGGGCAGGCCATTACATTGCGGGTGTTGTCGCCGCACCCATTAAGAGTATTAAGTCCTGATTCCGCCAAGCGCTTGATGACCTCTAGGACGTGGGCTTTGCGGATCCAATGGAACTGGATGTTCTGCCGGTTGGTCAAACGGATGGAAGGGAAGCCATCCGGGTCTTTGGTGTATTTTTCCGCCAGCTCATCGATTAAGTTATATTGGGTCCGGCTGAGCGGCCCGCCGCCTGGAATGGAGATGCGGATCATGTAAATCCATTCTTTGGGCTCGGTGCCTTTTTCCTTGGCCCGGTTAAATTCTAAATAAATCCCGTGCGACTTCGCCAAAGCTTCAGTTTCCCAGGGCAGGTCGTCCCTGGAGGGGTCTTTGAAGTCATTTTTAACATTCCCCAAAAAGCCGTTGGAGGCCAGTTTATTGAGTTCCTCCTTGGCAAATTTCTCCGGAGCGGTCTTTAAATTTGGTAGAAACGGTTTGCGATTCATCCTGCTATATTATTATCTCTGAGTCGATTGTCAACTTGATTTTGAGTCCAAATATGCTAAACCTTCTTCGTTGATACTCCCCATAATCGGGCCTATGTTAAGCCAACTCATCCGCATTGTCCTCCTGCGTTTATTGCTTTTACCCTCGGTTGCAGGTCTTTCCAAAGCACAGGCCCCACCATTATTGGGATTGCCGGAGCCAGGGACCTTAGTCTCTTTGAGCTCTGCCTATCAACCAGCCATTATTAAGGGCCTGACCATACACAAAGACAATCCTTTTTTGTTTGATTTTTTTGTCGATGTGGGGCAGGTCATTACACTTAGGAAACCGTTTTAGAAATGAGAAGTACAATCCTCGTGTTGCTCGTATATAGCTTTAATGCTAGTATATAAACCTTATGCCTAATGCCGCCACGGAACATGACCGCTCAGGGGAAGAGATTTCCGTTAATATTCCGACCACGTCCAAGCCCCGCATTGTCATTGTCGGGGGAGGATTTGCGGGAATTGCATTGGCCCGGGGATTGCGCCGTGTGCACGCCGACGTCATTTTGATCGACCAGAATAATTATCATACCTTCCAGCCGCTCTTATACCAAGTGGCCACCGCCGCACTGGAGGCGGAGTCCATTGTTTATCCTTTTCGGGAGATTTTTAGGAACCAAGACAATTTCTTTTTCCGCATGGCGAACGTGTGCGAAATTATGCCGCAGGCCAATAAGCTTAAAACGTCGATCGGCGAAATTGACTACGACTATTTGGTGGTGGCCAGCGGCTCTCGCACGAACTATTTTAATATGAACGATTTCCAAGAGCATTCCCTGTCGATGAAATCCATCCCGGAAGCCACCGCGATCCGTAACTTGATTTTGGCAAATATGGAAAAGGCTTTGCTGGTCAAGGACATGGAAGAGCGCGAAGGCCTCATGAATATCGTTGTGATCGGCGGGGGGCCCACCGGCGTTGAAATGGCCGGGGCGTTGGGCGAGCTGCGCATCCACGTGCTTCCGGATGATTACAAGGAACTCGATTTTAAACGCATGCAAATCCATGTGGTGGACATGCAGGAGCGACTGCTCGCTACCATGTCCCCGGAAGCATCAGCCAGCGCCGCCGAATTTTTGAAAAAGTATGAAGTCAACCTGTGGCTTAAAACCAAAGTGCTGTCGTATGATGGCAAAATCTTGACCTTGTCGAATGGTAAGAAAATCCTCTCGGGCACCGTGATTTGGGCGGCGGGTGTAGCCGGCAGCGTGATTGAGGGCATTAAGCCCGAATTGGTGGTGGGCGGACGCTATAAAGTGGATGCGTATAACCGCCTGGAGGGGGCCAAAAATATTTTTGTGATCGGTGATGTGGCGGCCATGCTCACCGACAAAACCCCCAAGGGCCATCCGATGCTGGCTCCTGTGGCGATCCAACAAGCCAAAAATTTGGCCGTCAATTTTACGCATTTACTAGCAAACCAGCCTTTGAATCCGTTTGCCTATAGAGACCCCGGGGTGATGGCCACCGTTGGGCGCAACCATGCGGTGGTGGATCTTGCCTGGATCAAGTTTCGGGGGGTTATTGCCTGGTTTGTGTGGCTGTTTGTGCATTTGATGACGCTGGTTGGTTTCCGCAATAAGGTGGTGGTCTTTGTCAACTGGGCCTGGAATTATTTTAGTTATGACCGGGGTTTAAGGTTAATCATCAAACCTGCCAAACAATGAGCAACTTTTTCAAACACGCGCGCCGTAACATTTTTCGGGGCCTGCTGGCCATTATTCCGCTGCTGTTGTCGATTTTAGCCGTTAAGGTTTTGTATGAGCTCATCGACAAGCGGGTCATTTTGTTCCTGGATCAGTTTGTGGACGTGCGGCAGATCCCTGGCTTGGGCATTCTGCTGGTGCTTGTGTGTCTGTATTTTGTCGGCCTCATCGTCAGCAATGTGCTGGGCCGTCAGATTTTCCAATTCATTGAAAACATCAGCGACCGCATTCCGTTCATCAAAGCCGTTTACCAAGTCGGCAAGCAGCTGTCGGAAAGTTTTTCGGTGACCGAGGGCAAGCAGGCATTTCAAAAAGTGCTGCTTGTTGATTGCAATAACTCCGGGATGTGGACCGTTGCTTTTGTGACCGGAACCATCAAGGATACGAAAACTTCGGAGGAACTCCTGCGCATGTTTGTGCCAACGGTGCCAAATCCCACCACCGGGTTTATTTTTTTGGTCAAGAAGGGGCAGACCATTGATCCCGGCTGGAGCGTGGAAGCCGGAGTCAAGATGATTGTTTCCGCTGGGATCATTGCTCCGCCGCAGATAGGACCACCCAAAACCTAACCCATGCTCATCTTAAGCTGGAACGTCAACGGCATCCGGGCCATTGCTAAAAAAGGGTTTTTTGACTGGTTAAACAAAGCCGCGCCCGACATTCTCTGCCTGCAGGAAACCAAAGCCCATCCTGATGTTTTAACGGAAGCATTTTTAAAACCGGCCGGATACCATGCGTTCTGGTGCTCCGCCGAAAAAAAAGGCTACAGCGGGGTGGCCATCTACACCAAATTGGAGCCGTTGTCCGTTAAGCCGGGCCTGGGCTTTAAAGAATTTGACTGCGAGGGCCGCACCCTGGTGGCGGATTACGGGGACTTTACCTTATTTAATATTTATTATCCCAATGGTGGTTCCGGCAATAAACGGGTGCCGTTTAAAATGAAATTCTATGACGCTTTTTTAAAAACCATCGAGCCGATGCGTAAGGAAGGCAAGAAATTGATCGTTACTGGTGACATCAACACCGCACATACGGAAATCGATTTGGCCCGGCCGCAGCAAAATGTGAAAACCACCGGCTTTTTGCCTGAAGAACGGGAATGGTTAAGCAGCTTCATTCAATGCGGGTATATCGACACTTTCCGTCATTTGACCAAAGACGGAGGCCATTACACCTGGTGGGACTATAAGACCCAGGCCAGGGCCAGGGACATTGGCTGGCGCATCGACTATTTCTTTATTACGGAAAATTTATTGCCGAATTTGAAAAGGGCCTTTATATTAAAGGACGTGCCGGGCTCAGACCATTGCCCGGTTGGCATTGAATTAAGCTAGTTCACTCACACGCAGGTACTATTAATCCATGGAAGTACAAGATTCGATCCTGGTGGTCGTTGATGTACAAGGAAAATTGGCCACCCTGGTCTATGAACATGAGCGTATCGTCGGCAATATTGAACGCTTGGTTCGCATTGCGGAAATCCTGAAAATCCCATTGCTGTGGACGGAGCAAGCCCCTGATAAAATCGGTCCTACCCTCGACGCCTTGTCCGCCATTTTGTTTCCGATTGTCAAACCCATGGCCAAACGTTCATTTAGCTGCTTTGCCCACCCGGTATTTCGAGGGGCCTTAACCGACAGCGGACGGCGGCAGGTCATCTTGACCGGAATCGAGACCCACGTGTGCGTGTATCAAACTGCGAGGGACCTGCAGCGACACGGGTATGAGGTTTATATTGCCGCGGATGCGGTGTCGTCCCGGACCGAGGGTAACAAAGACATTGCCATTGCCCGTATGCGGGATGAGGGGATCATCATCACTTCCACCGAGATGGTCGTCACCGAGTGGCTGGGCGGGGCCGATCACCCCCAATTTAAAGATGTGATGGCGAACATCAAGAGGTAAGCATGAGTCCGCATGTCCCCAAAACTGAAGTCGACGACCTTTTGCACGAAGACCGCGTCTTTGAGCCGCCGCTGGTATTTAAAAATAATGCCAATGTCAAAGATCATTCTTTATATAAGCAAGCTCAGAAAAATCGGGTGATGTTTTGGGAACAATGCGCCAAGCGTTTGCATTGGTCTAAGCCTTGGAGCAAGGCCTTGCAATGGGACAAACCGTTTGCCAAGTGGTTTGTGGGCGGCAAACTCAATGCCAGCTACAATTGCCTCGACCGGCACATCAAAGCAAACTTTGGCAAGAAGACGGCGATTCTATGGGAAGGTGAAAACGGCGACGAACGCAAGTTGACGTATGAAGAGGTGTACCTTGAGGTCAATAAACTTGCCAATGCCATCAAAGTCTTAGGCATCAACAAGGGCGACCGGGTGGCCATTTATTTGCCCATGGTTCCCGAAGCCGTGTTTGCCATGCTGGCCTGCAGCCGCATCGGCGCCGTGCACACCGTGGTCTTCGGAGGATTTAGCGCCGAGGCCTTGAAAGACCGCATCAATGATGCCCAAGCCAAACTGCTGATCACCGCCGACGGCGGCTATCGCCGCGGCAGCGCTGTCGCGCTCAAAGCCACGGCTGACGCTGCCTTGCTGCACACGCCCAGCATCCAAGACACCATCGTGGTCAAACGGACCGGCGCCGAAGTCGCCATGAAAGAGGGCCGAGACCATTGGTATCATGACGTGGTGCGCCATGTCCCCAACTATTGCCAGCCCGAAGAAATGGACAGCGAAGACCTTTTGTTTATCTTATACACGTCGGGGACCACCGGGAAACCTAAGGGCATTGTGCACACCACCGGCGGTTATTTGACCGGGGTCAACAGCACCACGCATTGGGTGTTTGATTTGAAACCCAGTGATGTGTTTTGGTGCACCGCTGATGTGGGCTGGGTGACGGGTCATAGTTATATTGTGTATGGCCCTATGTCCAATGCCGCCACTCAGGTGATTTACGAAGGCGCGCCCGATCATCCACAGCGCGACCGTTTTTGGAAAATCATTGAAAAATATAAAGTATCGATTTTTTACACCGCACCCACCGCCATCCGGGCTTTTATGAAATGGGGTGATGAGTGGCCGGCCGGGTCGGATTTGTCGAGTTTGCGATTGCTGGGCAGCGTCGGGGAGCCCATCAACCCCGAGGCCTGGATGTGGTATTACGAACAGATCGGCCGCCATCGTTGCCCTGTGGTTGACACCTGGTGGCAGACCGAGACCGGGGCTATCATGATCACCACCTTGCCGGGGCTATCGGCGATGAAACCAGGGTCAGCCGGAGTGCCATTACCCGGCGTGGACGCCCAGATTTTAAATGAACAGGGAGAAGTCATTGCTCATGGCGGAGGATTCTTAAGCCTGACGAGTCCGTGGCCGTCGATGCTGCGCGGCATTTGGCGGGACCCCGAACGCTATCAGCAAACGTATTGGGGGAAATGGGAGGGCAAGAGTTATTTTGCCGGCGACGGCACCAAACGCGACCAAGACGGTTATTTTTGGTTTTTGGGACGGGTGGATGACATCATGCTGGTGGCCGGTCATAATATCTCGACAGCTGAGGTCGAAAGCGCGCTGGTGGATAATCACATGGTCGCAGAGGCCGCGGTGGTGGGCGTCAGAGACGACATTAAGGGCCAGGCCATTGCCGCGTTTGTCATCCTCAAGGAAGGGCACAAGCGGGGACAGGAAACCGAAGAGGTTTTAAAAAACCATGTGGCCACCAAGATCGGTGCCATTGCCCGCCCGTCGAGAGTCATATTTACGGCCGATGTGCCCAAGACTCGCTCCGGAAAAATCATGCGCCGGCTATTGCGCGATGTGGCGGAAGGTCGTATGCTGGGAGATGTCACCACCTTGGCCGACCCGGCGGTGGTGGCTTTGCTTAAAGACAAATATGATGAAGCTTAGGAGAGTACATATCGTCCGTTCCATGGCCGCCGCGGTCTTGTGCCTTGCCTGTGCGGCTTCTCAGGCCGCGGATGAGCAGAAATTTCAACTGGTCAGTCCGGAGCTTAAGTCGGATCAGGAAATTCCCAGCAAGTACACCTGTTTCGGCGGGGACATCAATCCGCCGCTGGAGTTTCAGAATGTGCCCCCGGAAACCAAGTCGTTGGCCCTGACGATCCACAGCCCGGATGCTCCCGAAGGGACCTGGGTGCATTGGGTGGTGTACAATATTGCACCCACTAAAACGTTGATCGCTGAAAATTCTGTTCCTGGCTACCAGGCGTTCAATGACTCCGGGAAATATAATTACTTTGGACCTTGCCCAGCGGATGAGAAAGACCATACGTTTGTTTTTCGCGGGTTTGCCCTAAAGACCATTTTGGAGATCGATGAGGGAATGACCATGAAAGATTTGGAGAAAGTCATGCGCAGCCAAATCCTCGCCAAGTCCGAATGGACTGCTTCCTATCGTAAGCCCATCTGGTAGCACTAATTGCATAATTAGCTTGTCAGCCCTGCTACCTTTACTATAATAAAAATATGTGTTTTCCGCTTTCTTCCATCGCCAAAAAGCAAATTGTTGCCGTAACTGGTTTAATGCTCATCGTTTTCGTCATTGCGCATTTGGCCGGGAATTTGACCATGTTTGGGGGACCGACCGTCTTTAACGCGTATGCCGCCACCTATGACAAGTTCCGCCCCTGGTTTAACTATGTGGAATACGGACTTTTAGGGGTGTTCTTGGTGCATATTTTTTTTACCGCCTGGGTGGTCATTGAAAATATTAAGGCCCGCGGAGGGCTAAACCGCTATGCGGTTGACAAGCCCGTCGGCAGACGTTCGCTGGCGACCCGGCTCATGCCCTATTCCGGCACCTATATTTTGTTTTTTGTGGTGTGGCACATTTTTGATTTTACCTTTTCCGACAAGCATGGACTGCGCAGTTATATCGGGGCCCAGAGCTTCGGTTTGTACGGGGTGGTGTTTAATGCGTTTGCCAATCCCTGGCATAGTGGCTTGTATATCCTGGCGGTGTGTTTTTTGGGACTCCACTTGGCCCATGGGGTGGACAGCACGGTGCAGACGTTCGGACTTAATCATCCACGCTACACGCCGCTGCTCATGCGCGTGAGCCGGTACTTTGCTCTGCTGATGGTGATCGGTTACAGCGCCATTCCTTTGTATGTGTTGTATCTGGTCAGATAATTATGCTCAATTCCAAAATTACAGCCGGCCCGCTCAAAGACAAATGGGCCAATCATAAATTCAACTGCAAACTGGTCAATCCCGCCAATAAACGGAAATATAGAGTGTTGGTGGTTGGCACCGGTCTGGCTGGTGCCTCGGCCGCGGCGTCGCTGTCGGAATTGGGCTATCAGGTGGAATCTTTTTGTTTTCAAGACAGTCCCCGGCGGGCGCATTCGATCGCGGCCCAGGGCGGGATCAATGCCGCCAAGAATTATCCCAACGATGGCGACAGCATCAAACGTCTGTTTTACGACACCATCAAAGGTGGAGATTTCCGGGCCCGTGAAGGCAATGTCTACCGTTTGGCGGAAGTGGCCAATAACATCATCGACCAATGCGTGGCCCAGGGTGTGCCGTTTGCCCGCGAATATGCCGGATATCTGGACAACCGGTCCTTCGGCGGGGCGCAAGTGTCCCGCACCTTTTATGCGCGCGGCCAAACCGGCCAGCAGCTTTTACTGGGAGCGTATCAGGCTTTGATGAAGGAAGTGGCCAGGAAAAACATTCACCTGCACCCGCGCACCGAAATGTTGGATGTGCTGGTAATCGACGGTGTGGCCCGCGGCATTGTGGTGCGCCATTTGCTGACTGGCAAGATCGAATCGTATTATGGGGACGCGGTGGTTTTAGCCACCGGCGGATATGGCAATGTATTCTATTTGTCGACCAACGCCAAAGGGAGCAATGCGACGGCCATTTGGCGGGCCCATAAAAAAGGGGCCTATTTGGCCAACCCGTGTTACACGCAAATTCACCCCACGTGTATTCCGGTGCATGGAGATTATCAATCGAAATTGACCTTGATGAGCGAAAGTCTGCGCAACGACGGACGCGTGTGGGTTCCTAAGAAGCCTAAGGATGAGCGGCCGCCCAATCAGATTCCGGAGGCTGAACGAGATTACTTTTTGGAACGCAAGTATCCTAGTTTCGGAAATCTGGTGCCGCGCGACATTGCGTCCCGTGCAGTCAAAGAACAATGTGATGCCGGGCAGGGGGTTGGTCCGACGGGACAAGCGGTGTATTTGGATTTTGCCGATGCCATCAAGCGCCTCGGCAAGCCGGTCATTGTAGAGCGCTACGGCAACCTTTTTGAAATGTACGACAAGATCACCGGGCATGATCCTTATCAAATGCCGATGATGATTTATCCGGCGGTGCATTACACCATGGGCGGTTTGTGGGTGGATTATAATTTGATGAGCAATGTGCCGGGATTGTTTGTGATTGGCGAAGCTAATTTTTCTGACCATGGTGCCAACCGTCTTGGCGCCTCAGCCCTTATGCAGGGCTTGGCCGACGGGTATTTTATTTTGCCTTATACGATCGGCGATTATTTGGCCCAGGTGAAACCGGCGGATAAAAATATTTTGACCCATCCCGAATTTAAGAAAAGCGAAGAGGGGGTGTTGAACACCGTCAAGCAATTGCTGGCGATTCGCGGCAAGCGGCCGGTGGATGATTTCCACCGCGAACTGGGCCACATCATGTGGAACCAATGCGGCATGGCCCGCAATGCGACCGGGTTAAATGATGCTTTGCAGAAAATTCCCCGTCTGCGGGAAGAGTTTTGGCGCAATGTGAATGTGCTTGGTTCCGGTGAGGAATTAAATCAGGCCTTGGAGCGGGCGGGGCGCGTGGCGGACTTTTTAGAATTTGGGGAGCTGCTGGTGAGAGACGCCTTAAACCGCGAGGAATCCTGTGGGGGGCATTTCCGGGAAGAGTACCAAACACCGGAAGGTGAAGCCCTGCGCCGGGATGATTTATTTGCTTACGTGTCGGCCTGGGAATTTCAGGGAGTGGGGAAAACCCCTACGCTGCATAAAGAAGAACTTAAATATGAAGAAGTGCATTTAGCGCAGAGAAGTTATAAATAAAAAGGGCGCGAATATATTGCCTAAAATAATGAAACCTGGGTGGTTGTGGACCGCGCTGACGGCTCTTGTACTTACTGGGACTATTTATTTGTTGTTTACGACTATAGGGCAGTGTTTTCTTATGTAGTCAACTTTATGCGCATTAACAGGAAAATAACACATGTCTCAGAAAATTAACTTAACATTAAAAGTTTGGCGGCAGAAGAGTGTTGATACCAAAGGTCAATTCGAGACGTATAAAGCCGACGGGATCGAGACGGACATGTCATTCTTGGAAATGCTGGATGTGGTCAACGAGCGTTTAACTAAAGACGGCAGAGAGCCCATTGCCTTTGACCATGACTGCCGGGAAGGGATTTGCGGGACTTGCGGCGCGGTGGTCAACGGCCAGGCCCATGGACCCTTGCGGGGGACCACGCTGTGCCAATTGCACATGCGGCATTTTCATGACGGGCAGACCCTGGTCATTGAACCTTGGCGGGCTTCCGGGTTTCCCATCATTAAAGATTTGGTGGTCAATCGTTTCGCGTTTGACCGCATCATCACCGCCGGCGGGTTCATATCGGTCAAGACCGGTCAGGCGCCGGACGCGCATTCCTTGCCGGTGGGAAAAGAAGAGGCGGAGATCTCCATGGACGCGGCCCAATGCATTGGCTGCGGGGCGTGTGTGGCGGCGTGTCCGAATGGCTCCGCCATGCTGTTCGCATCGGCCAAAGTCACCCATTTAAATATTCTCCCTCAGGGTGAGGTTGAAAAGGACCGCCGGACCCTTGGTATTGTCAAACAGATGGACCAGGAAGGATTTGGCAATTGTTCCAACGAATACGAATGCGAAGCTGCCTGCCCAAAATCGATTAGTGTGGCTAACATTGCCCGCTTAAACGCTTATCACCGTAAGGCCAAGTCTCCCACCGCATGAGAACTGGACATTCCTCCCTGAGGTCGATAGAATAACCAACATGATGATTGTTAGAGAAAACTTGGCTCACAGCGAGCTTGCAAGGTTAGCGGGTCATTTTTTTGAGGAAATGGTCAAGGCAGTCGTTGACGTCAAGAAGGAAATCATTGCGGTGGATGCCGAACTTCATTCTGATTTGGAATCACTGCTTCTTAAAGAAGGATCCAAGCAGGGAGACTTGTGGGGAATCAATCTTTATCCTGGCCAGGAAGGGGATGGATTTATTGAATTTGATTCTATGATTAACTTGCGCCCCTCTCAGGGAAACCGAAGCCGTGGGGTGGAAGATCCCCGCTTTCAAAGAGCAATTGTTGACATTGTGGCCAAAAAGATTGGGCGATGAACCTTCAACATAAAAATTTAACCGTGGAACGGTGGAGTCAGATGTCCTTTATCGAACAGATGGCCAATGTCGGCAGCGAGGTCGAACGGGCCTTAAACTGGCTAAACAAAGGGAACAAGCCCTATAGCCAGCGGGCCTTTGAACGGGCTTTGGAACTTGTTGATTTAACACTGGCAGCCAATTGCGCCAGTTTATCACGCCTTAAAGAGGTGGCCCGGGTCCGCGAGGCCTTGGTGGATTATTTTTTTGGATCCAATGAATACCACTCCACCGAGCAGCAGTGGAAAAAATATTTTTTTTATTTCGCTTTGGCGGCCCGCAAGAACTATTAATGATCACCATCGACAAACAAACTCTGCAGAAATACGACGTGGCCGGACCCCGCTACACCAGCTATCCGACGGCGCCGGAGTGGTCAAAGCAGGTTGATGCCGCCATTTACAGGGAAAAATTGCAGGCTTTTGGCCGCAATGATAAGACCGTGTCCTTGTATGTGCACATCCCGTTTTGCGAACAGTTATGCTATTTCTGTGCCTGCAACAAGGTCATTCGGGCGGCCGAGGACAAAGTGGGCGATGAGTACCTGGAGTTCCTGTTTAAAGAAATCGACCTGGTGGCCAATACCATTGGCCGGCGCAAAGCCGTCAAGCAATTGCATTGGGGCGGCGGCACCCCGACCTATTTGAGTGAAGACCAAAGCCGGCGCTTGTTTGACAAAATTGCCGGAGCTTTTGATATTGATTTTGAGGGGGAGATTGCCATTGAAATCGACCCGCGCACCGTGAATCAACTGAAAATCAAGAGCTTGCGGGCTATGGGCTTTAACCGCATTTCCATGGGGATCCAGGACTTTGACGAAAAAGTCCAGGACGACATCAACCGCGTCCAACCGTACACCGCCGTCAAGGCTGTTCACGAGTGGTGCCGGGAGGCTGGTTTTCACTCGGTCAATTTCGATTTGATTTACGGTTTGCCCTATCAAACCCGGGCCACCTTTCATGACACGGTGACCCAGGTCATCGCCTTAAAACCAGACCGCATTGCCCTGTATAGTTTTGCCTATGTGCCCTGGCTGTCCAAACCGCAAAATAAATTCAATCTCGATGCCATGCCGTTGGCGGATGAGAAATTGGACATTTTTATCGCTGCCCGGGAGCAATTGCTGTGCGCCGGCTATCAAGCCATTGCCATGGACCATTTTGCCTTGGCCGGCGACGCCATGGCCATTGCGTATCACCAAGGAAATTTGCACCGTAATTTCATGGGCTACACGTTGAAACCCGCCGATGAATTCATCGGCCTGGGGGTTTCCGCCATCGGCTTTGTGGAAGACACCTACGTGCAGAACGTGAAAACCCTGCCGGATTATTACAAATACGTGCATGAGGGACAAATGCCGACGGAACGGGGGGCACTCCTTAGCGAAGACGACCGCATCCGCCGGCAGGTGATTAATTCCTTGATGTGCACCTTTCGCGTGAATAAGCGGAAATTCTTTGACACCTGGGGCAAAGAATTTGAAGATTATTTCCATGCTGAGGCGGAACACATTGCCCAATGCGTTCAGGATGGTTTGATGGCCGAAGATCATGAATGCCTGGCGGTCACCGATTCCGGCAAAATTTTTATCCGCAACATCTGCATGGGGTTTGATTATTATTTGCGCCAACAACGTGGGACCCAACGTTACTCGAGGACTGTATGAGCATATTCTTGGAGGCTTTTAAGGGAAAAAACAAACAAGTGCCGGTGTGGTTCATGCGCCAGGCCGGCCGCTATTTGCCGCAATACCAGGCCCTGAAAGCCCGCATGCCGTTGCGGGAGCTCTTTCGCAACCCGGAAATCGCTGGGGCTGTCACCTTGCAGCCGGTGGAAATCATCGGCGTGGATGCGGCGATTTTATTCGCCGACATCATGACGATGCCCTCCGGCATGGGTTTTCAAATCGATTTTGCCGACGGCAAGGGCCCCATTGTGCATAACCCCGTGCGCTATGCCGGCGACCTTAAACGCTTGGGAAAATTCAGCGGCCTGGAGCATGTCAGCCGCACCATCGAGCTCATCAACAAAGTCTTGGTGCCGTCAATCCCGCTCATTGGTTTTGCCGGGGCGCCGTACACGGTTTTGACGTATGTCTGCCAAAAGCACAATCGCTTGATGTTTGAAGACCCTAAAACGTTCCATGCGTTTATGGATTTGCTGACGGACAATACAATCCTGTATCTTAAACAGCAGCAAAAATCCGGCATCAAGGCGTTTCAACTGTTTGACACCTGGGCCGGGTCTTTAAGGGCCAAGGAATACGGCGAATTCGTGTTGCCGTATGTGCAAAAAATTTTTAAGGCCATTAAGTTGCCGTCGATTTATTATTTAAAAAATTGCGCGCATCTGTTTGAACAGATGGAGCAAAGCGGGGCAGAAATGCTCTCGGTGTGCGAGACGGTGGATCTGGCAGACATCAAAACCAGCAAGGGCATCCAGGGCAACTTGCTCAACACCATGCTCTATGCACCGCAAGCGGAACTCTTGGCGGAAGTGACACGCCTCCTGAAGGCGGCCAAAAAAAATCACCGCAAATATATTTTTAATTTGAGCCACGGGATCCATCCTGACACCGACCCCATGAAACTTAAAAACGTGGTCGATGCGGTGCATCAATTCAAATGGGCATGAGCAAGATTGCTATCATCGGCGGCGGTATTTCCGGCCTGGCCCTGCTGCATTATTTAAAACAACGATATCCCGTCGCAGATATCACTTTGTATGAGCGCAAATCAGAGACCGGCGGGAACATCCAATCGGTGGCAGGGGAGGGGTTCCTCTTTGAAACTGGACCCAATGGATTTTTAAACAACAGCCCCGCCACGTTTGAATTCATTTCCCAACTGGGACTCGACGACGAGCTTGCCTGCGCCCGTTCACAACATCTTCCCAGGTACATTCAAATCAAAGGCCAATTGCTGCCGGTGCCCAGGGACATGTTTCAGTTTATGCAGACGTCCTTATTGTCCTGGGGAGAAAAATGGATGGTGATGAAGGGTTTGTTCGGCCCCAAAATCTCGAAAAACCGGCCGATCTATGACTACGTGTCGGCGCGTTTTGGCCGGGCTGCCGCCGAGAAACTGGCTGACCCGTTTATTTCCGGGATTTTTGCCGGGGACATTAAACGATTGCATATGGATCACGCCTTCCCCAAGTCGAAATCCAGGGTCAAGGGCCAGATGTACACTTTTAAAAAAGGCATGGGGCAGATGATTTGCCGCATCAATGAGTTGTACGGTCCGCATATCAAAGTCTCCACCGCAATCCATTCCTTAAAAGAAATTGCAGCCGATCGCATTTTTTGCAGCTCAGCCGCCTATGCCAGTGCGGCTTTACTCGCCGACGATGCAGCGCCATTGGCGCAAACTCTGGAGCAGATTCCGTACGCGCCGGTGGTGGTGGTGGGTTTGGGGTTTGAGAAAGCGGCATTTAAAAGAATCCCGGACGGGTTTGGATATCTCATCCCGTCGAGAGAAGGCAAAGAGGTGTTAGGCGTTTTGATGGAGAGCAATGTGTTTGAACGAAGGGCTCCCCAAAATGCCGTTATGGTCAGGGTCATGCTGGGCGGTCGGCACCATCCGCAGATCATCAACGACGATCCGTCGGAACTATTGGCAAAAGCCGTCGCTGAGGTGGATAAAACCTACGGCCTGGCGCAAAAACCCCTTAAGCATTGGATCAAATGCTGGCCCAAGGCCATTCCCCAATACGAAATGGAATACCCGGCTGTTTCCGCCCGCATCCGCAAGGAGGCGGCTGCTTTGCCGCATCTGACGCTGGCCGGCAATTATTTAAACGGGGTCTCGGTCAACGAGTGCATCGGCAGCGCGCGGTCTATTGTGCAAGCCCTGGGAGTTTTTGTGTTTTGTGTATGTGTGTGGGGTTGCGAGCAAAAGCCCTCGGTCCGCCATTACACCGAAGTGATCATCTCTTCATCGGAAAAAGACACGGCCATGCCGGCGATGACGGGCCCTCATGCAGGATTGGGATTGGACCTGTCCGCCACTGCGGGCAAAATTGCCTGGGATGTTCCTGCCGGATGGAGGTCAGAGCCGGCCAGTGCCATGCGCCTGGCCACCTTTCGCTTAGCCGATGATCCGCAGGCAATGGATGCCTCGATTGTTTCTTTGCCGGGCGGGGCCGGCGGGTTGGAGGCCAATTTAAAGCGTTGGCTGGGGCAAATCAATCTCCAGGTGTCCGACCAGGAGTTGGCGGAATTTATTTCCTCATCGAAGGACCAGGTATTTGATTTTACCCGCTTGCAGACCAAGGCATCCGGCGAGGCCAAAAGCATGCTTGCTGCCTTGGTTGAATTAAATGAGGCCACGGTGTTTGTCAAATTGACGGGGTCCAAACACGTCGTACAGAAAAATAAAAATTCCTTTCTGGGCCTGGTCAAATCCATACGCTTGAAATGAAAAAAATCATCAAACTTTTATCCTCCGTTAAAATCACCGTGGTCTGCCTGTTTTTGCTGTTTGTGCTGACCTTCTGGGGCACCGTGGCCCAGGTTGAGCATGGGCTATATGCCGCCCAAGAGCGGTATTTTTTTTCTTTCTTCTTTCGAATTTTTGGAGTGGTGCCTTTCCCCGGGGCGCAGCTGGTGCTGTGGGTCTTGTGTTTTAACCTGGTGGCGTCCGTCATTATGCATTTTAGCAGGCTGCGGCATTGGCGCTACGCGGGCCTCAAGCTTTCCCACGCCGGGATCCTGGTCTATTTTGTTGCTGCGTTCGTGATCCTGCACGGTGCTGTGGAAAGCAATGTGCATTTGATGGAAGGCGAAGGAACCAACCTGTCAGCGTCGTATCATGAATGGGAATTGGCCTATTGGAAAGAAGGTCCCGGCGCCAAAGAACGGCAGGTGACGGCCTACAATGTTACTCAGGCCCGGGCCGAAGATGTCTTAAGCGCGGGAGATATTCCCATTGAAGTCAAACAATTTTACGGCAACAGCACGGCATTTAAGACCCAGGCCACTTCTTTTCGGAATGATTCTGGCATCGGCCTGCTGGAATCTAAAGCTATGGTCAAGGAACGGGAAAAAAATATTGCCGGTGGGATTTTTAGAATCGGCGATGCGTATGTTTTGCTGTACGGCAATGAAGCCCGGCCAACCAAAATAGGAGACCATTATTTTGCCTTGCGCCGCGCCCGCTATCCGCTGCCGTTTATCATTCGTCTTAAGGAATTTACCGCCGAATTCCACCCGGGCACCAAAGTGGCCAAGAGTTTTGAAAGCATGGTGGAAGTGATTAAACCTAATGCTAAGCGGGATGTGCGCATTTACATGAATAATCCTTTGCGCGAAAAAGACTACACGTTTTATCAGGCCTCGTACGACATCGACACCATGGGCCGCGAATACTCCACGCTGGCGGTGGTAAAGAACAGAGGCCAATTTTTGCCGTATGCGGCTTGCTTCATGGTATTTTTTGGATTGGCTTTGCATTTTTCCATTGCGGCCCTGACCCGTAAACAGGTATGAACAAACTCCTCGCATTCATAGTATTTATGGTGTGGACTCCCGTGGCCCTGGCGGAGGGGGCGGCTAAAGGTCCGGCTTTAACTTCGTATCAGCTTTTGGCCCAAGTGCCGATTTTGGACAACGGCCGTGTGAAACCTCTGGACACCTATGCCCGTAATTTACTTATACAATTTTCCGGCAAAGACCTTTTTGAACGTCGCCCAGCCATTGCGTGGCTGGCGGCGCTGCTGTTTACCCCCGACACCACTACCGACGATAAGATTTTTTTGATCAATAATCCGGACATCGCGGTGGCTCTGAATATGGAACCAGCGCCGCACCGGAGGTACAGTTTTAAGCAAATCAAGGGTGCCTATCCTAAACTTTTGGAATTGTCCCAAGCCGCCCAGAAAGTGCCGGAAAAAGAGCGCAGCATAGTCGAATCAGAGCTCATGCGTGTCTTTGAGAATGCGCGGCTCTATGCCGATTTATCCACGGAATTTATTTTTGCGGTCCCCAACGCTAACTTTTCCATCACTCCGTCGGCAGCTCAAGCGGTGCACTTGCCGTCGGGTCGGAGCGCGTTTAGTTTTTTGGATATTGCTTTGCGGGCAGATGAAATTCACGCGGCCACGCAGGGGATGGAGAATACCGCTGCCGCCCAATGGACTGAAAACCAGAAACAATTTTTGCGCGTCTTGTCCAAGATGTTCCACACCGCCCTGGTTTATAAGGATTTGACCTTAAGCGTGATTCCAGACAAGCATAATCCTGGATTGTGGATCAGCCCCTGGGATGCCATTGCTACCCATTTTAAAGACAAGGACACCCGGGAGTTGATTGTGTTGTGGCGAGACATGACCTTGGCGTATGCAAGCGGCGAGCAGATCAAGTTTGATTTGGCGGCCCAGCGGTATTTAGAAACGGTCCGACATGGATTGGTAAAGGGGGACAGGAAGAGGCTGGATAAATTCTCCCTCGAGCTAATGTATCACACCTGGCGGCCGTTCTTGACCGCACGGATTTTTTACATTTTGGCTTTTGTATTTTTTGTGGCTTCGTTTTTGTCTGCCCGCAGATTGTGGTATCGGTTGGCTTGGGTTGCCATCATTGCCGGATTTGTCCCACATCTTTTGGCGTTGGTGGCCCGCAGCATCATCATGGCCCGGCCGCCCGTGTCCACCTTGTATGAAACGTTTATTTTCGTTTCCCTGGTCATGGTGGGGTTGGGCATTTTGATCGAACGGGTCACTAAGCAATGGTTGGGCATTGTGGTCGCCTCCATCAGCGGCACCGCACTTCTTTTTATTGCCTCCAAATATAGCTCCGAAGGTGACACCTTAAAAATGCTGGTCGCGGTGCTCAATTCCAATTTTTGGTTAAGTACCCATGTGACCAGCATCACCATGGGTTACGGCGCCACCTGCGTGGCCGGGATCCTTGGGCATATTTATTTGTTGCAGGCTTGCTTTAAGAAAAAACCAGCGGTTTTACATAACACCTATGCGGTGATGATGGGGATTTT
>JAKFXC010000075.1 GCA_021731625.1 Candidatus Omnitrophota bacterium | reverse complement strand
CTCAAGCATGGTTTCCAGCTGATCGGGGGTTAACCTCATGTTCTGGGGATTCATTTTAGGGCCTTTCTTTTTCATGCATTAAGTTTATCACGAGTGTCTCCCCAGACACAATGTTTAGGATACTCCCAAGATAAGTTAGAAAGAAATCGCAGAGGTGCGCTTCATCGTGCGACAGCCCATGAGTATCCTTTATCTGGTGTTTTAATTTGTGCTGGATGCGGCCATAAATACAGGGGCGGCCTAAATATTTCTAATCATCGAGAGGGAATAAAGAAGCGTTGGTATCGTTGTAATGCAAAGTTTGAACATAATATTGAATGTGATAATCCGAGCGTCAAAGCTGATGAGATTGAACCACAGATTTTTGTTGTTATAGAAAAATTAATTACTCATCCAGAGATCAAAGAAGGCAGGATTGAGCGTGTTGATGCTGAAGGGATGGAAGATAATCTAGTTCTAAGAATTAGAAAGAGTGATATTGAAGCAAAGCTCCAACAAAACCTTGCAGAACAGCAAAAACTCAATCAAAGTTTTAGAAAAGGAGTTTTAGCTGAAGAAGCGTATGACAATGAAGCCATAGATTTACGCAGACAAGAAAAAGAATTAAAGAGCCAATTAAATACGGTTCACATGGCATTCATTAAAAAAGAGCATTCAGAGCTTTATCAAAGAAAACTGAAGCGACTTTTAAGTGAGTTTGATGCGTCAAGAGAAACGGTAGACATCACAACCAAGAAAGAAATGCTTCAGTTCGTTTTTAAGGAAATCTTGATTAAAGACAAGAAAATCGTTACAATCGACTTTTACCACCCATTCAGTAGATACTGGAAAGAGCTAGAATGCAACATAACTCAAGTAACAACAATGAGAAACGAAAACTCATCTTTATTGAAACCTACGGCTGACCGTTGGTGTCGGTACCGTACGACGATTTTGAAGCTGTTGAAAATGATAAATAGTTTGAAATAATGAGGTTAAGAAAAAAACATAGTATTTTTTTAAGTATACGGAGAATTGGATGAGCCAGGAACTTACCGATATTTTTAAACCCGCAGCATTGACAATAAAACAAATTTTTACCAATGCCGATAGTTATTACATGGTCCCTGATTATCAACGCCCTTATAGTTGGGGTGACGAACAGGTTGAACGACTTTGGGATGATTTGTTCTCTGCCATGGAGGCAAAGGTTGATAATTATTTTCTGGGTTCAATCATTCTCACTGGGCCACGCGAGGGACGTTTTGAAGTGGTTGATGGGCAGCAGCGCTTAACAACGCTGACGATTCTATTCTGCGTCTTGCGGGATCTGTATCTTAAAGAAGATGCGAAGATACGAAATACAATACGAAGCCTGGAAGACGAAAAGTATCGGTTAAATTTTCGATTAACGAATCAACCAAATATTCAAAATGAATTTGAGCAACAGATTTTGAATGGCGTAAAGTTTCCAAAACAAGAACTTACGCAAAGGCAGCGCGAACAAAATAAATTTATCAATGCTGCTCTTATTTTTCAGACAAAATTATTGGAACTTGAGTCACAAAAAGGAGCAATTCAAAAATTTGTTGATTATGTTTTAAATAGAGTGATTATGATCACTATAACGTGTTCGAAACAATCATTCGCAATCAAATTATTCCAAGTATTAAATACGACTGGTTTAGACCTTAGTCCGGCAGACTTAATTAAAAGCTATTTGTACGGGCACTGCCAAGAGGATAGGCGCGAACAGTTTGTAAATGACTGGCGAGAAATTGAAGGATTCGCCGAGCAGATTCAGGAATCAGTAACAGATTTGCTGACACATTACCAGTATTATCTCTTGGCCAGAAATCCAAAGTATTCTTTGTATGAAGAATTATTGGATGAATTTAAGAATAAGGATTCCAATGTTGTTGTCTATGAGTTTAAAAAATTCGTAAAAGCATTCATGGATATTTACAAAACTGAAGCAAAAGCTCTCTACTCCTTCTGGTATCTGCCTAACCAAGTTTTCTGGAAAGCGATATTAACAACAGCAAAGCATACGGAATACCCAGAATTTCACGAGCTATGTTGTACATTACGACGATTTTTTTATACTTATTGGATTGCCGGATACACTACAACGAAGATTAAACAACTTTCATTTAATCTGATTAGCTGGGTAAAAGATAAGAAGTCTCTTAAAGAAATTAATGCGGAAATTGAGACGAAATTTTCCGATGATATGGTTTTTAGTAGGGCGTCGGAGAACTTGAGTTCTGATGTATATGGTGAACCCTGGCTAAAATCATTATTAGTGCTAATTGAGTACGAACAAGTAGACAACTCGAAACCCGGCTATATTGATCTAGATAATAAGCTGCATGTAGATCATATATTGCCTGAAAAATGGGAGCAAGTGCAGGATTGGAAGAAAATTTGGCACACCGATCAGGCGGAAAGATGGCTCAATAAGCTTGGTAATCTGACTTTATTGTCGGGTAAGAAAAATATCGCTGCCAGCAATGATTCATTTGACAAAAAGAAGCAAATTTATAAACAAGGTCACGGTGGCAAGGTTGCGTTTGAAATATCAAAGCCAATTATTGAAAAGGTGAGCTGGTCTGAACAAGATATTGAAATGCGGCATAATTGGCTATTAGAGCAAATTAAAAAGCTGCTTCAAACTGAAGATCATCGGCCACTTAAGATATCCAGACGAGAAGAAGAATTATCGATGGTGGGAAATAAGGATGCGTTTATTACTGCCCATGAAGTAAGTGAAAATGATATAAAAGCACAAATTCTGAGAATCCCCAAGGATATAAAGCTAAACATTAGAAAAAACAAAAGTATCATTCTTTATTTTGATGAAATGAATAAAGGAAATTTCAATATCGATAAAACTGGAACCTATGTTGGAGGAATCACCGCTACATTTAGAAAATATGGACTTATTGGAAGCGATGGGAAATTCTTGCCAAAGATTTCAATTTGGAGGGAATTTAATGAAGGCTTTCTGGTTAAATTTATTGACCGTGAAGCAATAGAAAATTAGGAGCAACACTTAAGGGTCAAGTCTCGACTTGGATACAAGTTGGGAGGGTGTAGTCAAGTCGAGACCTGACCCCGGAAACTAGCCATTATATAAAAGGCAACTGGCACCTAATTTTGTTAAAAAACTTACTCAACAAGAATGAATGAACTACAAACAATGGACTCAACATATTACAAAGAACTTAGCCTCGATGAAGCTGAAAAAGATAGAGATTTAGACATAAAAAATCCTGAGAAAACTCTTCTTTTCCGAGGACAAACAGATTCTAACTGGGAACTAACGACTTCTCTCGATCGCTTTCTTGAACAAATAGAGCCGACAGATAAACACGCTGTTGAACCATTTTTTATTGAAGAATTTCAAAGAAGGTGTCGCAATTATATGCAAAATACACCCAAGCTATATAATAGGATTGAATGGTGGGCTTTAATGCAGCACTATGGATGTCCCACTCGACTTCTTGATTGGACATACTCATCTTTTATTGCTTTATTTTTTGCATTGGAAGACATCGAAAAACCGGAAGAGTCTGCCCTTTGGGCAATTGATGCCGATTGGTTAGGCAGGAAATACAGAAAGGCAGCCCCTAATCTTGCTTCATCACTCTCCAACGATCCACATATGAGTCGACTATCCACATTCAAAAAATTTGATGGCAAACCCATAGTTCTACGACTAAACCCTTTTCTCCTTCATGAACGACTCTCTGCGCAACAAGCTTGCTTTTTAATCCCCGGAGACACCTCTAAATCTTTTGTAGAAAACCTTATTGATTTTTCAGGCGGAAGAAATACCTTAAGAAAATACCTTTTCAAAATTAAAATCCCACACTCTCACAAAATACGCAGAAAAAGACTGGAATCTCTTTTTAGAAAGAACATATCTCGTGCATCGCTTTTCCCAGACATCGGCGGATATGCCAATTCATTACGAACACTTGCTTACTCAACCCAAAAACTATTAAGGAAACCAGAGCTCAAAGAGAGAATCAAGAACTCCTGGGCGTGGATTAAGTAAAATGAAAAACATATTCATTGAAACCTACGGCTGCCCTCAACTGATTTGCTCATTACATTCGCAAATCAAAGCGTTGAGGACTACCACATGTCTTTCTAAACCGGAAATAAAACAATGAACGTATTTGTGGAAACATATGGCTGCCAGATGGACGCGCTATCTACTGACTTTGGTCGAATTCTTAGAGAACAGATATGAGTCAAACTAATCCAAATATCGCTTTTGAAGATTTGGCTGACGACAAGACCCAGATTGCCTTTATAGAAAAAGACTGGTCGGTTGGTCAAATGATGGAAATGTCTAAAATTGGCATGGCGCAGTGCCTGGATAAAATGGCTAAAGCACTAAAAATTCAACAAAGGAGAACATAAAATTATGGCAAGAATCAATCCTCATATAAACTTCAACGGAAATGCCGAAGAAGCATTTACATTTTACAAATCAGTCTTTGGCGGAGAGTTTGCAAAGATTATGCGTTTCAAAGACCTATCAAGCCCCGAATTTCCAGTAGCAGAAAAAGAAGCAAATAAAATAATGCACATTGCTTTGCCTATTGGTAAAAACGCTTTAATGGCCAATGACGTTCCAGAAAGCATGGGACGAACAAATGAAAACGAAAATAGATCTAAAATATCAATTAGCGCAGAAAGTCGTGAAGAAGCAGACAAATTATTTAAAGGCCTTTCAGAAGGTGGAAACATTGAAATACCTATTACCGACAGTCCTTGGGGTTCATACTTTGGAATGTTTAGAGACAAATTTGGTATTGAATGGATGGTTGACTTTGATCCAAAATATAAAGAGTAAAAATAATTATGAAAAAGACTACAGCCACAACTATATCTCAATACAATAAATTACAAACAAAAGATCTAAAGGATATCTGTGACTTTTTAGAAGTACAAATAAATAAGAATTTAAAGAAAAGTGAATCAAAACTTTGGCATGGTAGTCCTGTGTGGTTTATAGATGGCAATCCAATAGTCTCGTACTCCGTCCGTAAGAATGACACTGCCTCGCTTATGTTTTTCAGTGGACAAAGTTTTGAAGAGAAAGATTTGAAAACTGAAGGCAAGTTCAAGGCTGCTGAAATATACTATACAGATATAAAAGAGGTAAAGGTCACGCATCTAAGAAAATGGCTCAAAAAAGCGACAGATATACAGTGGGATTATAAAAATATAGTAAAAAGAAAAGGTGTTTTGGAAAGGATTCAAATAAATACAACTGCTGTTTCTCAAAAAAGCATGAATACTACCAGTACTTACGACCAACGTTTTGTAAATATGCTCTTCGCAACAGTCTATCCTTTATATCTTACAAAAATAGAAAAGAAAGGCAGGACGAAAGAAGAGCTTCATCAGGTCATAAGGTGGCTTACTGGTTATGATAAAAAAGAAACACAAGCACTCATTAAGGAAAAAGTAACTTTCAAAGAATTCTTTCAAAATGCTAAATTAAACCCCAATGCTCACCTTATCACTGGTCTAATTTGTGGTTATAGGATTGAAAAAATTTCAAATCCACTCACGAAACGAGTACGATATTTGGACAAATTGGTAGATGAGTTGGCAAAGGGTCGCAAGATGGAAAAAATTTTACGAATATGACCAAAAAGGAAATTGCAAATGGAGTAGTACATAAAGTTACTCCCGACATGAAAAAATAATTGACCATGGATCCGCAAATACTGGATAAATGGAACAGTCTTACGCCGATCCAACGCAACGAGTGGATTTGCTGGATTACAATTGTTAAAAGGTCCGAAACAAGAAAAGAACATATTGCTCGCTTATCTGTTGATCTCCTTGATGGAAAGCGTAGGCCTTGCTGCTGGCCAGGCTGTCCTCATCGCAGACCAAATGCAAAAAAATGGTTTAAAAAATAGGTGATAGGTAATCAATGATGAAGAATGTATTTATCGAAACATACGGTTGACCGATGCCTGCCCGCCGGGGAGGGTTGAAACTGGCAGGCGGGGATGCACTATCTACTGACTTTAATAGATTTTTTAGAGAAGATTCACATTCATCTTGGTTTTAAATAATAAGGGGACGATATGAAAAAATTCTATGTATGTAGTATTTTAATGTATACGCTCTTTATAGCTGGTTTTGTTCATGCAGAATCTGTGGCATTACTGGATCATAAATTTCAATTTGATCTTCCTTCTGGATTTACTGAGATGAGCTTGGAAGAAATCCAAATTAAATACCCTAATGGAAATCCACCCATGGCTGCATATGCCAACCCAAAGCGGTCGGTTTCTATTGCCATAGTATATTCCCAAACACCCCTGACTGTGGATGGGTTAGATAAATTTAAATCTCAAATGACAGAAGTTCTTTCGCGAATCATTCCTGGAATTGAGTGGAAGAAAAACGAAATCATTGAGATTAAAGGCAAGAAATGGGTCCATTTCGAAATCATGTCGAATGCGATAGACACCGATATTCATAATCATATGTTTATGACGGACTTAAATGGAAAAATGTTGGGAGTAAATTTGAATGCCACAGTAGCCGAATATGAAAGTATGGATAAAGATTTTGAGAATGTGATTAAGAGTCTTAGCGTTAATCAGGGGAGTATCTAAACTACAGATATTTTACTTAGTTCACACTAACACCGTAAGTTACAATCAAATATATCATTAGCAAGGGCAATTAAGAATTGATGCATAACTTGCTATAAATCATGAGGAACTGACGTATGAGAAGGTCAATTCTGCTTTTGTTCTGGATAGGGCTCTTACCCAACGTTGCCTTTGCGGAATTGATCCCGGAATGCAGCGACCCAAGATACATTGAGTCACAAGCTACCATGATCGTTCAAGGTGAAGTCGTTGACGTTCATTCCAGAAAAGAGGAAAACGGGCACATTTATACTTTTGTTTCGATCAAAGTTAGCCAATATCTTCGAGGTCAGGGGCCTGAAACGATTACCATTAAGCAGTTGGGGGGAAGAATAGAAGAGAATGGCGAAACCATTGAAGTGAGGAATAGCATTTCACCGGAATTCAAGACCGGAGAAACCGGCTACTTCTATCTCGACCAGCCCGATACGCCCTTTTATTCAGGACAATTTTATACCACCGTATGCGCAAGCGGCGTTAAGATATCACCACTACAAGCCATTCCATAAAAAATTTAGGAATTCCGGGGACACAATACTTCTTCACAAAGTGCTATACTTAACGCCATGATTAACCCAATCAAACAAAGTAAGATTTTCCTCGAGACCTATGGGTGCCAGATGGAAGCACTACCTACTGACTTTAGTTGAGTTTTTGGAGAAGATTTACACAAAAGGAGAGGTCAATGTTTAAGAAAATAGAGTGGGCGCGGGACGGAGCCCCATTAAGTCTCGCGTCCCCGGAATGATAAAAGGGGGACGGTGATGTGTCCCCGGAAACACTTTTAAAAAGGAGAGAAGCCATGAAAAAAGGTTCATATGTCGATGGATTCGTCATCCCAATCCCTAAGAAAAACACCGCGCAGTACAAGAAAATGGCGCAAGAGGGCTTGAAAATTTGGAAAAAATTTGGGGCGCTCGATTATAAGGAGTGTATTATTGACGACGTAAAGCCGCCATTTGTCGCTCTAACCTTCCCTAAACTAGCAAAGGCCAAAGCCGGGGAGGCCATTTGGTTTTCCTTTATCGTTTATAAATCCCGCGCACACCGCGACCAAGTGAATAAAAAAGTCATGGCTTACTTCAATAAAAAATTTGCAGGGCAGGAAATGAAAATGCCTTTCGACATGAAACGTTTCTCCACCGGCGGATTTAAGGTCGAGGTAGGAATGTAGCTTATGAATAAAATCTACGTCAAAACCTACGGCTGCCCTTCCACAGCTTTGAGTGGAAGAAGCCATGATCCGTCATTCTAAATATTATGTTTACATTTTAAGATGTGCCAATGAGAGGTATTACGTAGGCTATACACATAATTTAGAAAACCGAATTAAATCACACAGTAGTGGAGCTGGATCAAAATTCGTTAGAGTTCGTCTTCCAGTTCTGTTGGTTTATTCTAAAGAATATCGATATTATAAAAATGTCTTAGTTGCCGAAAAACGCTTGAAGAAACTAACAAGAATTCAAAAAGAAGAATTAATTAAGATATATGAAAATAATAAATCAGAAACCCACGGCTGTCCCCCCAGATTTGCCTGAGGCAAATCTAAACGGGGGGACACCCATGCCCAGGTTTCAAAAAAAACCGCAGGTTTTTCTTGAAACCTATGGGTGTCAAATGAACGAGTACGACTCTGAGCTCGTGCGGACGATACTCAAGAAGGAAAACTATGAGTTCGTACCCAAAGAGCAGGAGGCGGATATTGTTATGCTCAACACTTGCGCCATTCGTGAGCATGCCCATCGCAAAGTTTACGGCCGGGTGCATGCAATTCGTCATGCCCGCAATGGCAAGCCGGTCATGATCGGGATTTTAGGCTGTATGGCCACCAATTTGCGCCAGGAATTATTTCAGGACCGCAGCTTGAAAATTGATTTTATCGCCGGGCCGGACAGTTATAAGAGGTTGCCGGCACTCATTGACGAAGCCGTTGTTGACGGCAAAAAGTCGTTTGATGTCACGCTCTCCGAATTTGAAACTTACGCGGACGTTTATCCCAGCCGCAAAGAAGGGGTCAATGCCTGGATCGCAGTTATGCGCGGGTGCAATAATTTCTGCACCTTTTGTGTGGTGCCGTACACCCGCGGCCGTGAGCGCAGCCGTCCGGTAACAAATGTGGTCGAGGAGGTCAAGCGCTTGGCCGATGATGGTTTTAAGCAGGTGACGCTATTGGGTCAAAATGTCAATTCTTACCGGCACGAGGAGGATGATTTTGCCTCGCTTCTGGAGGAAGTCAGCAAGGTTAAGGGGATTGAGCGCATTCGCTTCACCTCGCCGCATCCGAAAGACTTCCCAGACCGCCTGATTGACGTTGTGGCCCAAAACCCCAAGGTCTGCAATCAAATCCATTTGCCTCTGCAGTCCGGCAATGACCGCGTGCTGGAAATGATGGACCGCACCTACACCAGACAAGAATTCATGGGGCTGGTCGACAATATGCGCAAACGGGTTTCCAACCTAGTCTTAAGCACCGACGTCATTGTGGGTTTTCCGACCGAGACCGAGGAGGAGTTTGAAGACACTCTATCATTGATCCGCCAGGTCGAGTTCGATTCCGCCTTTACGTTCAAATATTCGCAACGCAAAGGCACCATTGCTTCCAAAAAATATCCCGATGATGTCTTGGAGGAGACAAAAACCGAACGCATCATGCGTTTAAATGATATTCAAAAAGAGATCACCTACCAAAAAAACCGGGCCCACATCGGAGAAACCCACACCATCTTGCTCGAACCGGCAACCCACACAAAGTCGAAAAACGAAATGGTGGGCCGCACCGATGGCAATAAACTCGTCATTGTCACCACACCAGCAGCCAGCACCCACAAGGTGGGAGACATGGTCCAGGTTCGCATCACCGATGCCACCCCGCATGCTCTAAAGAGTGATATGCTCCTCTAGGGGGCACCCCAGAGAAGTTCTTGAATTCCCTGTTAAAAAGTAATATATTGTCCGTTCACCCTTCATAAATAGGGGATAACCTATGCTAAAGACACACATCACAGGCGAGCAGCTGTTCGAGAAGCTTAAGAACATTAAGCTGGGCGGAACTGTGTGCCAATATTCCCTGAAAAAATGCCAGGAATTGGTGCCCATCATCAATGAAATCAATGATTTAAAAGAAGCAAAGAACGCCGTCATCCTGGCCCATTCTTATATCAGCCCGGAGATCATCTATGGCGTGGCCGACTTTGTGGGAGACTCCTACAAATTGAGCAAGGATGCTTTAACTACGACAGCCAAGACCATTGTGTTTACCGCCGTGCGATTTATGGGCGAAACCGCCAAGATTCTAAACCCCGAGAAGGAAGTGCTCATCCCAGCCCGGGAAGACGGCTGCACGCTGGCCGATTCGATCAATGCCGCCCAGGTGCGGGAGCTGCGCAAGCAATTTCCTGGCTACACCTTCATTTGTTATGTCAACACCACGGCGGAGGTCAAGGCTGAGTGCCATGTGTGTGTGACATCGGCCAATGTGTACACGATCGCCGAGAACATACCGAACGATAAGATTTATTTTTTGCCGGACAAATTCATGGGCCAAAACCTGCAGAACCATTTAAAACGTCGAGGGCTTAAAAAAGACATCAAGTTTTATCACGGCACCTGTTACGTGCACGAAGATTACGGCATCGAGCAGATTTTAAAGATCCGCCTCGAGCACCCGGAAGCCAAAATCGTCAGCCATCCGGAATGCAATGCCACGGTCGTCGAGAATTCCGATTTTGTGGGCTCAACCGAGCAAATGCTCGCTTACATGAGAGAAACGGAAGCCAAAGAATTTCTCATGCTCACCGAGTGCGGGCTCTCCGGGCGTTTGCAGGCGGAGTTCCCGGAGAAGAAGCTCGTCGGCAGCTGCACCATGTGCCGTTACATGAAATCCAACACCCTGGAAGACATTTTGCGGGTTTTGAAAAACCCTTTGCCCAAAGACCGGGTCACCATCGCCGAGGATGTGCGCCTGCGCGCCCTCAAATCCCTGGAGGCGATGTTCCACTACAATCGATCCAAATGAGCGAACCCTTCGTCGAAACTAAGTCTTACACGTTTGCCCAGCCGCCCAATGAATTGGTGCTCAAAAGCGGGGTCAAACTCGGGCCGATCACCTTGGCTTATGAAACTTATGGCACACTCAATGCCGATAAGAGCAATGCCATTTTGATTTTTCATGCTTTGACCGGCGATGCACATGCCGCGGGTTGGCACAAAGATGCCAAAACTCCAGGCTGGTGGGACGACATGATCGGGCCTGGCAAAGCGTTTGACACAGCCAAATATTTTGTGATTTGTTCCAATGTCATCGGTGGGTGTAAGGGCTCGACGGGTCCATCGTCGATCAATCCGGCCACCGGGAAACCTTACGGCTTGAGCTTCCCGGTCATTACCATCGAAGACATGATTGTGGCCCAAAAACATTTGATCGACTATTTAGGGATCAAGAAATTAGTTAGCGCCTCCGGCGGATCGATGGGTGGATTGATGGCCCTTAAATGGGCGGTGCTTTATCCTGAAACCTTAAAGTCCGCTATTCTGGTCGCCACCAATTACCGCCACACCGCCCAGCAAATTGCCTTGCATGAGGTGGCCCGCCAGGCCATCATGTCGGACCCTGACTGGCACAACGGGGACTATTACGGCAAATCCATCCCCAAGCGCGGGCTGGCGGTGTCGCGCATGATCGGCCACATCACCTATATGAGCGAGCGCTCGATGGAGGAGAAGTTTGGCCGCCGTCTCAAAGGCAAAGAAAAAGTGGGGTATGATTTTTCGCACGATTTTGAGGTGGAGAGTTACCTCAAGTATCGCTCGGATAACTTTGTGCAGCGCTTTGACGCCAACAGCTATTTGTATATTTCCAAGGCTTTGGATTATTTCGATTTGGCCGAAGAGGCGGATTTGCAAAAATTATTCAAAGGGGTGCCGACCAAATTTTTGGTTATTACCTTTACGTCCGACTGGCTTTACCCGTCGTATCAAAGCAAACAGATGGTCAAGGCCATGAAAGCCAATGACATCGATGTGTCGTTTATCGAAATCGACACCACCTACGGCCACGATTCCTTTTTGGTGGAAATCGAGGGACAGTCGAAGTTGGTTAAACATTTCCTGAGCAATGTCCAATGAGTGACATCCGCATCGACCACAAATTCATCATTGATATGATCGAGCCTAATAGTCACGTCCTGGATTTAGGCTGCGGCGACGGGACTTTGCTGGCCCTGCTCATGAAGCATAAAAATTGCCGGGCCACCGGCATAGAAATCGACGAGAAAGAAATTTACAAATGCGTGGAGCAGGGGGTGACGGTCTCGCACGGGGACATTGATTCCGGGCTGGAGGACTACTCCGACCAGCGCTTTGACTATGTCATTTTAAACGAGAGTTTGCAGGAGATTTTAAACCCAGACAAAGTGATCGCCGAAGCGCTGCGGGTGGGCAAACGGGTCATCGTCGGCATCCCGAATTTTTGCAATATTTCCGCCCGGCTGCAGATTTTTTTCTTGGGGCAAGTGCCGGTGACCAAGGGTCTCCCCTACAAATGGTACAACACGCCCAATTTGCGTTTTTTAAGCATTAAAGATTTTCGGCATTTTTGCGCCGACCGCAATATTACGGTGGAACGCGAACGCGCCATTGGCATCAAGAAGGAAGTATTTTTCAAGCGCAACTTTTTCGCTTTTGTGGGGATTTTTTTGATTAAAAAATAAGTAGGGACAGCGCCCTATTATTTGTGATGCGTATCAACCCAAATCATAGGGCGCCGTCCCTACTTATTATGGCTTCCGTCGCAATATGGTTTGGTGCAGCTGGTTTTGCAGGTGCACCAGGCGATCTGTTTTTCTTCTGTAATTTCCACAAACATCGGGCGCATGCCGGTGGGCCCGTGGCTGCCATCGCAAAAAGGCTGTTTTTGGGACTGGCCGCAGGCGCACCAGACGTAGAGGCCTGGTTTGGTGGTCATGATGATCGGTCCTGATGAACTCATTGCGCTATCTTAAAGGCAAGCATTCCAAATTTCAACCATGAAAAAATTTGATTACGTGATCATTGGGTCAGGAATCATGGGTTTAAGCGTGGCCGCAGCGTTGCGCAAAGTCCGGCCCGCCGCCTCGATCCTTATCATCGACAAGGAAGACGCTGAAGCCCGCCATGCCTCCGGCCGCAACAGCGGGGTGCTGCACGCCGGTTTTTATTACACCGCCGACAGTTTAAAAGCCAAATTCACCGTCGAAGGCAACCGGGCCATGAAGGCCTATGTGAAATCCAAAGGCCTGGCCATTAACGGATGCGGCAAACTGGTGGTGGCTCAAAACGAGCATGAGCTGGGACAGTTGGACGTGCTTCTTAAACGCGGCCAGGCCAATGGCGCCAACGTGCGTTTAGTCGATGAGAAAGAGGCCAGTGCCATTGAGCCCAACGTGAAGACGTATAAGAAGGCCCTGTATTCTCCGGACACAGCCAGCATTGACCCCAAAGAAGTTTGTGCCGCCATGGCGGCCGACTTGTCCCAAGCAGGGATCAAGTTTCAGTACCGGGCCCGCTACGTCGGGCATGCCAACAATGTGGTCGAGACTACCAATGGTAATTTCGAAGGGGCCAAAATCATCAATTGCGGCGGCCTGCACGCGGATAAAATTGCCCACGATTTTGGGTTTGGTAAAAAATACACCATGATTCCCTTCAAAGGCCTATACCTTAAGTACACCAAAAATAAAACCGATGTCAAGGTGCACATTTATCCGGTGCCGAATTTAAAAAACCCGTTTCTGGGAGTGCATTTTACCAAGACGGTGCGCGGGGACATCAAGATAGGCCCAACGGCCATTCCGGCTTTTTGGCGGGAAAATTATCATGCCTTGGAACGATTCCATCCGGTGGAACTTGCGGAGGTTTTATACTACGAAGCTAAGTTATATCTTACCAACGCATTCAATTTTCGCAGCTTGGCCCATGAAGAGATGCAGAAGTATAATAAGGACTACTTCATCTCCTTGTCGCGGGCAATGGTGCAAGATATTGACCCGCAGGGCTTTACAGAATGGACGGAGCCCGGCATCCGGGCCCAGCTGCTCAATAAAGAAACCATGGCCTTGGTGCAAGACTTTGTGGTGGAAGCAGATCAGAAGAGTGTGCATGTGCTCAATGCGGTCTCACCGGCGTTCACCTGCGCCTTTCCTTTTGCGCGGTATGTGTGTGAGCAGTATATAAATAATTAACCTTGCGGGCACCTTGATTTTATGATATTCTTTAAATAAGTCGAAATTCGAAGTATATAAGCCAGCCAGGAGTCTTTATGGAAATCAAGCTCATGATCCAGAGTACGCCCAACCCAAACGCGTTGAAGTTCGTCTTGAATGTGCCGGTTAAAACAGAAGGCAAAGTAACATTCAAAAGCGCTGCCAATGCCAAAAACAACCCTTTGGCCGCGGCCTTATTTACAGTCCCTAACGTGACGGAAGTGTATTTCTTTGACAATTACATCACCGTGACCCAGGACGGCAATGCCGAATGGGACACCATTGAAGAGCAGATCAAGAAAATCATACTGGAGAATGCCGAGAACCACGACCCGAATTTTATAGTGGAAGAAGCCCAAAAACCAGTAGCCGCTCCGGCCACCCCGGAAATCGCCAAGATCAATGAAATCTTAGACCGCACCATTCGTCCGGCCCTGCAAATGGACGGCGGGGACTTGCAGGTCATGGGATTTGACGGGCAGGTGTTGTCGGTCAATTACCAAGGGGCTTGCGGGTCTTGTCCATCCTCGACCATGGGGACGCTTAAAGCTATAGAAAATATTTTGCGGGATGAATTCCGTCCCGAAATCGTTGTGGAGGCAGTGTAAGGGGGCGTATGTTTAAGATCAATCGTAAATTGGAGTACGCGCTGATTGCCTTGCGGCACATGAGTGCCAAAGCGCCGGGTCAGCTGACTTCGGCTAAGGAAGTTTGCGATATTTACCACACCCCTTTTGACCCCACGTCCAGGGTCTTGCAGATCATGGCCCAGCATGAGTTTGTCCGGGCCGAACAGGGGGCCCACGGCGGTTATCAGATTTTAAAGGACCTCTCCAAGGTGACCTTACAGGATTTGACCCAAATCATCGAGGGGCCGATCCAGATCGTCAATTGTTTCCACGGTAATTATTCCCATTGCGACATCACCGCCAGCTGCAATGTGATTTCGCCGATGCTCAATTTAAACGAAAAAATTGCGAATTTATTTAAGACCATCAGTGTGCAGGAATTGATTTCTTCCCGCAACCAGGGCGAAAAACAAATCCGCAGTAAACCGATTTTTGCCAATAACCACGCGGAACAATAGGTCCACCTATGAGCGACGGCATCAAACAAAAAGAACTGCACGAAAATAAATTGGCCGGGGGCAGCACCGGAGATTACCGTTATGGTTTCTCGACGGACATTGAAGCCGACACCATCCCCAAAGGCCTCAATGAAGACACCATCCGCCAGCTCTCCGCCAAGAAAAAAGAGCCGGAGTGGATGCTGCAATGGCGCTTGAAGGCCTTTGCCTTGTGGCAAAAAATGCATGAGCCGAGCTGGCCGAATTTTGAATACGGCCCCATTGATTACCAGGCCTTGTATTACTACTCCGCTCCCAAACAAAAGAAAGATAACCCCAAAAGCCTCGAGGAAGTGGATGAGGAGTTGCTGAAGACCTTTGACCGTCTAGGCATTCCTTTGACGGAGCAGAAACGTTTGTCCGGCGTGGCGGTGGATGCGGTCTTTGACAGCATTTCCGTCGGCACCACGCATCAATCAGAACTCGAGAAGCAGGGTATCATTTTTTGTTCGATGTCGGAAGCCATCCAGAAACACCCGGATTTGGTCAAAAAGTATATGGGTTCCGTGGTGCCGATCGCCGATAATTTTTTTGCCGCCCTTAATTCCGCGGTGTTCTCCGACGGATCTTTTTGCTATATCCCCAAAGGCGTCCGTTGCCCGCTGGAGCTGTCGACGTATTTTCGCATCAATGCTGAAAACACCGGGCAATTTGAGCGCACCTTGATTGTGGCGGAGGAAGACAGCTACGTGAGTTATTTGGAGGGCTGCACGGCGCCCATGCGCGACACCAACCAGTTGCACGCGGCGGTGGTGGAATTGGTGGCCTTAAGCAACGCCGAGATCAAGTATTCCACGGTACAAAATTGGTATTCCGGCGACAAAGAGGGCAAGGGCGGAATTTACAATTTTGTCACCAAACGCGGCAAATGCGCCGGGGTCAATTCCAAAATTTCCTGGACGCAGGTGGAAGCCGGCTCCGCCATCACTTGGAAGTATCCGTCGGTCATTTTGCAGGGTGATAACTCCGTCGGTAAATTTTATTCCGTGGCCTTGACCAACGGCCACATGACGGCAGACACCGGCACCAAAATGATCCATATCGGCAAGAACACCAAGAGCACGATTGTTTCTAAGGGGATCTCTTCCGACTCCGCGCACAACAGTTACCGCGGCTTGGTTAAGATCATGCCATCGGCGGAAGGGGCGCGTAATTTCTCGCAATGCGATTCCATGCTGGTGGGTAATCGTTGCAGCGCCAACACCTTTCCATATATCGAGGTAAAAAACAACAGTGCGGTCGTCGAGCACGAGGCCTCCACCTCCAAAATCAACGCCGAGCAGATGTTCTATCTGCGTTCCCGCGGGTTGGACCTGGAGGAGTCGATTTCTTTGATCATCAACGGGTTTTGCAAGGACGTGTTTAAAGAGCTGCCTTTGGAATTTTCCGTCGAGGCGGTCAAATTATTGGAAATGAAATTAGAGGGGAGTGTCGGGTAATGTTAACGTTAAACGGTTTGAAAGCAGGCATCGAAGGCAAGGAAATCCTCAAAGGGGTTGATTTGAAGGTCAATCCAGGCGAGGTGCATGCCATTATGGGCCCCAACGGTTCCGGTAAGAGTACCCTGGCCAAAGTCCTGGCCGGACATCCCCAATACCAGGTCACCGGCGGCAGCGCTGAATATGAGGTTAATTTTAGGAAAATCAATCTTTTGTCCCTGGAACCGGATGAACGGGCTAAAGAAGGCGTGTTTCTGGCGTTCCAATACCCGGTGGAGATCCCTGGCGTTCCCACGTCGGTGTTCTTGCGGGCGGCCTTTAATGCGATTTGCCGCCATCAGGGTGCGGAGGAGATGGACCCCATTGATTTTGACAAATATCTGCGGGACAAAATGAAGTTGCTGCACATGAATGAGAATTTTATCGACCGCCCGGTCAACGTGGATTATTCCGGCGGCGAGAAAAAGCGCAATGAAATTTTACAGATGGCGGTCTTAAACCCCCGTCTGGCCGTGCTCGATGAAACCGATTCTGGATTGGACATCGATTCCATGAAGATTGTTGCCGACGGCGTCAACAAATTACGCCGCAAAGACAATGCCATCATCTTGATCACCCATTACCAGCGCCTGCTCAACTATGTGCAGCCCGATTTTGTGCACATCCTTTTCGACGGCAAGATCATTAAGAGTGAAGGCAAGGAATTGGCACTGCAGGTGGAGGATAAGGGCTACGATTGGTTGATCAAATGATGACCCAACAGCAATTGCCCCTCCACATCGAAGGTCTGGACGAATACCAGAGCAAAGTCATCGATGCTTCGCCTGCCTGGCTGAAGGCCTTTCGCCAGCGCTCGGTTGGGCAACTGTCCCATTTAGGGATTCCGTCGGTCAAGGACGAAGAATTCAAATATACCTCTTTGATCGAGTTAAGCAACAAGCGGTTTCAGCTGGCTGGCCATCATAAATTGACCGAGGAGACAGAGCTTCGGGATTTTGTGGATAAGGGCGATATTGATATTGTTCTGGTCAATGGCGTCTTATCGCCAGAACTGTCCGACCTGCGGGGATTGCCTAAAGGCCTGACCATCATTTCTTTTAAAGAAGCTGCCGTGCATTTTCCAACCGAAGTGGAGGCTTCGGTCAGCAAAATGACCGCCAATGACCCTAAGGCTTTTTTATATTTAAACCAGGCCCTATTTTTAGACGGTGTTTTTATTAAACTTGCCGACCGCGCGGTCATTGAACCTTTGGTGCACATCATTCACGTGACCAGCGGTACCGAGGAAAACACCGTGCTTTTTCCGCGTACCCTAATCCACGTCGGTGCTGGGGTGCAGGCGGCTATTTTGGAAAGCCATGTGTCCTTTGCGGCCACCCCATCTTTTTATTGGAGCAATGCTCTGACCGACGTGCGCGTCGGCAATGATGCCGTATTGCAATATTGCAAGATTGAAGCCGAAAGTCCGTATGCCGTCCATACTGGGACCACCCGGGTCTGGCAGGAGAGGTCCAGCAGCCTGGATTTATTTTCATTTGCGCACAAAGCCCATCTGGTGCGCAATAATTTGACCGTTTTGCTTAAAGGGGAAGGCACCAACACCATTATGAACGGGTTTTATGCGCTGGATGGCCAACAGCACGTCGATAACCACACGCTGCTTGACATCCAGCAACCCCATTGCACCAGTTATCAATTGTATAAGGGAATTCTAAACGGCGCCTCGCGCGCGGTCTTTAACGGCAAGATTTATGTCCATCCGCTGGCCCAGAAAACCAACGGTTACCAGTTAAACAAGCATTTGCTGCTCGGCAAAGACGCGCGGGTGGACACCAAGCCACAATTGGAAATTTTTGCCGACGATGTCAAGTGCACCCACGGCGCCACCATCGGGCAAATGAGCGACGAAGAGCTTTTTTATCTGCGGAGCCGGTGCATCAACAAAGAGACCGCCGTACGTTTGCTCTCCCGCGGGTTTATTGATGACATCGTCAATACCATCAAGAACGCCTCTGTCCGCCTCAAATTGAACCGTCTTTTGGCCGTCAAATTCCCGGAAGTGAAGCTGTAGGAGAATGAGACCATGCCTGTGCTGGACCTTAAAAAAATAAGGGTGAATTTTCCCAACCTCAGGGCGGAGATTTATGGGAAGCCGTTGGTGTATTTGGACAATGCGGCGACCACGTTTAAACCCACCGAGGTGCTGCATGCCATGGACCATCATTTCCGGCGGGGCACGTCCAATGTTCACCGCGGCGTTCATTTTTTGAGCGAACAGGCGACGGCGGCTTTTGAGAATGCCCGCCGGCAGGTGAAAGAATTCTTAAACGCCCGCGGGGTGCAGGAAATTATTTTCACCAGCGGCTCGACGGAATCCATTAACCTCGTGGCCCAGTCGTATGGCCGTTCCTTTTTAAAAAGCGGCGATGAAATCATTCTGTCGCACATGGAACACCATTCCAATATTGTGCCCTGGCAAATCTTGTCCAGCCAAACCGGGGCGGTCATTAAAGTGGTCCCCATCAATGATGCCGGCGAATTTATTTTTGAAGAATATTTGAAGTTGCTCTCGCCCAAGACCCGGATTGTCTCAGTCGTCTATGTTTCCAATTCTTTGGGAACAGTCAACCCCGTTAAGAAAATCATCGACGCTGCGCATGTCAAAGGGGCCAAGGTGCTCATTGACGCTGCGCAGGCCGTCACGCATGCGCCCATCGATGTGCAGGCCCTGGATTGTGACTTTCTGGTTTTCTCGGGACATAAAATTTTTGGGCCCACCGGCATCGGTGTGTTATATGGCAAAGAAGCGCTTTTGGAAAAAATGCCGCCGTTTAAAGGCGGGGGAGACATGATCAAGAGTGTCAGTTTCAGCAAGACCACGTACAACAGTTTGCCGTACAAGTTTGAAGCCGGCACGCCGGCCATTGCCGAGGCCATTGGTTTGGGGGCCGCGATCGAATATGTGCAGGCCGTTGGTCTGGGGCCCATGGCGACGCAGAAAAACGAACTGTTAGAATACGGCACCAGTGTTTTGTGCAAGATCCCAGGCTTGCGTCTGATCGGCACCGCTAAAGCAAAAAGCTCCATTTTGTCTTTTGTCATTGAAGGCATTCATCCCCACGATTTGGGCACTATTGTGGATGAGGACGGGGTGGCCATACGCACCGGTCACCATTGCACTCAGCCGGTGATGGAACGCTTCAAGGTCCCGGCCACGGCCAGGGCTTCGCTGGCATTTTATAACACCAAAGAAGAACTGGATGTTTTGGCTAAGTCCATCAAGCGCGCAAAGGACATTTTTCATGCGTGACGAATTGTATCAACAGACGATTTTGGAGCATAACCGCAACCCGCGCAATTTTAAGAAATTGCCGGGCGCCACGCACCTGGCAGAAGGGTATAATCCTTTATGCGGAGACCACATGTGGGTCTATATGAAGATCAACAAGCAAAATATTTTGGAAGACGTGGCCTTTGAGGGGCAAGGGTGCGCCATTTCCAAGGCGTCTGCCTCGATGATGACCACGGCCTTAAAAGGTAAAACCATCGACCAGGCCAGGGTGCTCTTTGAGGAATTCCATCATTTGGTCATCGGTAAGCTTAAACCCGACCAGCAGCCCAATCATTTGGGGAAGCTGGCCGTGTTCTCCGGGATCTGGCAATACCCATCGCGGGTCAAGTGCGCCTCGCTGTCCTGGCACACCATGCACGGCGCCATCGACAAGGTCAAAAGCATCTCCACCGAATAAATTGGGGACACATACCGTTACCTTAATTCTGGACCTCGTATCATGATGCCAATTTTGGACCAAATTCATAGACCATTGCGCGATTTACGGATTTCCGTGATTGACCGCTGTAATCACCGCTGCCCGTATTGCATGCCATCAGAGAAATTTCACCACGCTTATCAATTTCTGGAAAAGGAGCAATGGCTCAGTTTTGAGGAAATTGAACGTTTGGCGCGTATTTTTGTGGCGTTAGGGGTCAAAAAGCTGCGCCTTACCGGCGGAGAACCATTATTAAGACCTAGAATTGACGAGTTGATACGAGCCTTATCGACGATTAATGGTGCGGAGGATTTGGCCTTGACCACCAATGGGTCATTGTTAACGGAGTGGGCGCCGCGTTTGAAGGCGGCAGGTCTTCGGCGGCTGACAGTCAGTTTGGATTCCCTGGACCCAGCGGTATTTAAGCAACTCAGCGGCGACCGGGGCAAGGTCGAAGATGTATTGGCTGGTATTCAAGCAGCCGAACAGGCGGGATTCCAGAGCATTAAAATCAATGCGGTCATTCACCGAGGGATCAACGATCACACATTACTCGATTTGGTGCGGCACTTCCGCGGCACCGTCCATGTGCTGCGTTTTATCGAATATATGGATGTTGGTAATCAAAACCACTGGGACTACAAATACGTAGTGCCGTCGTCGGAAATCATCCGGATGATCGAGGCAGAGTATCCTCTGCGCCGGCTGGAGGGGACCGAAGGCGGGGAAACCTCAGAACGCTATGCTTTCACCGACGGGCAAGGGGAGATTGGTTTTGTGTCTTCGGTCAGCCAAGCGTTTTGCGGCACCTGCAGCCGCCTGCGGCTTTCTGCCGACGGGAAAATGTACACCTGCCTGTTTGCCGCCTCCGGCACGGATTTGCGTGAGCATGTGCGCCAAGGAGCCAGCGACACGTTCTTAGAGCATCTAATCAGCGTGGCCTGGATGAGAAGGGAAGACCGCTACTCTGAGCTACGCTCCCAAATTCGCCAATCCAATCCTAAATTTTCTAAAGTGGAGATGTACCACATCGGTGGATGATGGCCCGTTCTCCATGTAGACCGTTTCTAGATATCCCTTAGTCCCACAAGAAGTTATGACAGAAGTGTCCCCATTACCAGAAACCCTCGTTATTGGCATCTCTAGTATTTTCAAACTTGCCCACAAAACGCACTTCGCGGTTTAATTTAAAATCAAATTTGTTTTTGACAAGGTCAATCATTTGTAAATGCAAGTCATGCACGTCTTGGGCCGTACCGTGCGGCCCTTTGATGATAATATTGGCATGTTTTGGGTAGATGAAAGCTCCGCCGGATTTTAAGTTTTTTCCACCAGCTTGTTCCAAAAACCATCCGGCCGCCTGGCGTTTTTCGGCTTTCGATGTCGGTTCCAAATTGCGAAAAAAACTCCCGGCACAAGGGTGCGTCGCCAAATTGGGATGCTTCTCCGCGCGCTGGCGCAAAATTTCCGCCCGCTCCTTCGCCAAATCAACCGGATCACCGCCTGGCAGCGCAAACGTCACTTCCGAGACAATGTCGCCGGTTTCCTTTAATCTTGAATTCCTATAAGTAAATTCAAAGTATTCCCGACCGACCGTTTTGGCGTTTCCCTTTTTGTCGAGAATAACCGCTGACTTTAAAACATCACCTACTTGCATTCCCCAAGCCCCGGCATTGCCC
>JAKFXC010000074.1 GCA_021731625.1 Candidatus Omnitrophota bacterium | reverse complement strand
AGATCTCTATATCGGTTCAGGCAGTAGTGCTCGCAGGGAAACATTCCGTGTTTCTTTGTATGAATATGGCCTGAGCCGTTTTTCTTTTTATGGGGTTTCTGGTGGGGTCTGGTACATTGAAAAGCCTGCCATTTATGAAGAACTGCAAAGAATCTTTCCACAAGAGCCGCTGTATAAAAACACTAAAATCCATTTAAATGAAGTCATTCATGCTTTAGGCATGAATACAATCCACCATCGGTTTATTAATAACGACCGCATTAATGTCCAGTCTTGGTTGTCGGAATACCAAATCAGGGCTTTGCCTGCCTCGTCTAGGGAGTTTTCTTATAAGAAGATTCCTGATGCCATATTGACCAGGAGGCTTGAAGACGGCAGTACACAAAAGTGTTTTATTGAATACGAACGGTCTTTAAAGAGCCGGGAAAGGTATAGAAACATATTCAAGTCATATGCAGCAAGAACTGATGTAACCAAAGGCAGTGTGATTTTTATCTGCCAAAGTGGAATTATCAAAAAGGAACTATTGAAAGTCAAGCAAGAGGTCATTGGCAAAGGGATATTTAATGAGCAGGAAGAAGTTTTTCAATTTATTGAATTCGATCAGATGCGTATGCGAACGGAGGGAGTTAATGTTAGAGAACTTGTATAATGGTTTATGGAATTATTTAATGGGCTTTTTTTATTGGCTTTATGATTTTAATTCTTATGGGCCGCTTTCGCCCCAACTAAGGTTTGCTTTTGCCAGGTTATCCGCAAGTCTTGTTTTACCCTTGATTGCATTCTTCGTGGTGAAAGGGATGTTTTGGTTTGGTGGTTATTTTTGGGAGTATTTGATCAGCCAATTCAAATATTGGCTGGTGAGCCTTAAAGAGCAAAAAGCAACCCACAAAATTAAGAACCAGATCAAGAGTCTTGAGTTTGTCGTTTACGATTATCTTTTGGTGTTAAAGGAATTCTTGGCTAGACCTACTTTTCATGATCATACGTTTATCGGTTTGGAGGCCGGACGGTTCTTTAGGCACTTCATGACAATAAGTGATCTTGACCGCATGAAGCATCTACAAGTCATTGGCATGACCGGCACCGGCAAGACTACAGGCGTATTCTTGCCCTTATTTCTACAAGACGCAATCAAGGACAGGCCGGTCATCTTCATTGACCCCAAGGGCGAATGGAGCACAATCAGTGCCATTGAGCAAATTGCTCAAGATGTGGGAAGACCAGAGAATTTACTTATGTTCTCGCTTTCCTATCCTGAATATTCCTGCACTTACAATCCCTTATTGGCTGGAGACTGCGATACCGATGTTATCATCGATGCCTTTTTAAACAATTTCGACAATGAAAATACTTATTACCGAGATGTGGCTAAAACAATCTTTAAGCTGGGCTACAAAATTTTACATTGCTTAGAGAAGCCCTTCACGATCATGGACACTTATGCCTATTTAAACAATGAGGATTGTTTTAATCAGATAAATAAGCTTGCGGCAAGCACCAATAGACAATCTTTGGAGTATTTACTTTTGATGGACGAAGAAATCCGCAAACTAAACGCCCAGCATAAAAACTGGCGGGTGTGTCTTATTGGTTTTAATAATTACCTTTTGTCTTTTAACCATCCGTTATTTAATGAAGCTGATAGCGACATTGTGCTGTCCGATTGCATAAAGGAAAAGAAACTGGTGTATTTTCAACTGCCAACCAATGCCTACCCAATGCAAGCCCGCCGCATTGGCCGCATGCTGCAAGCTAATATACGCTATGTATCCAGCCTTATTCAAACAAACAAGCTTATTGTCGATGGGCCGGTCAGCGTGATCATTGATGAATATGGTTCTTTTGCCGATCAGGAATTTGTGGAGGTCTTAAATAAAGCCAGAAGTAGCGGCATGATGGTAACCCTGGGACATCAAAGCCTAAGCGATTTGACCGCTATTTCTGAAAGCTTCATGAAGCAAATTGACGAAAACACTTTAAACAAGATCATCCTAAAACAATCCGACCCTAAATTGTGTGAGCATATTTCAAAAAGCATTGGAACGTTCCAGAAGGCAGGCAGAACATACAAAGAAGGTAAAGGTGATTTTGGCAATCAGATTTTAACAGGAGAGGCTTCTTTAAGGTTTGAAAATGAATTTATCCTGCACCCGGATAAAATCAAAAACCTCAACTCTTATGGCCAGGGTTATTACATAAGTCGGGCTGATAACCGGTTTAAATGCGTCAACATCAGCAGTCTTAAATTCGACGCAAGGACAAGTTTTACTAAGAATACTAAACAACAAAAACAGGAGGGACTTAATCTTTACAAAAAATTCTATTTGGATGAAGTAAATAAAACACGGGTCAAAACAAATGGCTCACAGGTTGAGAAGTGGTTTTAAGAAACAAAATGACGAAAGCGTCAGCGAATTGAAGGAGCATGTTTATGGACAGGCGATATTTAGGGATTAAAGATTGTTCAGAGTATATAGGGGTAACTAAAGGGACTTTGTATGTTTGGGTGTGCTATAGAAAAATCCCTTACATTAAAGTTGGAAGGCTGGTAAAATTTGACCTTATAGCGATTGAAGAATGGCTTAAAGATCATGCGGTGGCGGAATTAAATTAAATCAAGAGTGTGAGGTGCTTTATGGCTGTTTATAATCGAGTGTACTGCCCAAAATGTAAGAAAGAACATAGTGTTTACAATGAAAATTTAAGAGAAATTCACTGCGGCGGCTGCCAAACGGAAATACCGCTCAAAAATCAAAAGAATTTTTTTATTGAATACTACGCTCATGGAAGACGCAAAAGAGAAAAAATAGGTTCAAGCAGAACTCTGGCGGAGACGGTTTTGAAAAAGCGTTTGGTTGAAATCGCTGAGAACAAGCATCTCGAAGTCAAAAAAGAAGAGAAAATAAAATTTGAGGATTTTGCCTATGAGTATTTGGAACTCCATTCAAAAGTCAACAACCGCTCTTGGGAGACTTTTGACCTGAAACACATTATTATTCTTAAAAGGTTTTTCGCGGGTCGGCTTTTACAAGAAATCACTCCGCATCTTATAGAACAATTTAAAGCCGAAAGGGCCAAAAGTGTCAAGCCCGCCACAATCAACCGGAGCTTGGCCATACTTAAAAGCATATTTAACAAAGCCCTTGCCTGGAAGAAGTTTTCGGCAGCTAATCCGGTCAGGGAAGTTAAGTTATACAAAGAAAATAACCAGCGGTTAAGATTTTTGGAGAAAGAAGAAATTGGGCGGTTATTGATGAGTTGCGACGGTTATATCAAACCTCTGGTCATAGTTGCCTTGAATACCGGCATGCGTCTGGGAGAGCTAAAACAATTGACATGGCGAGAGGTTGACTATAAAAGAGAGACTATATATCTAAGTAAGACTAAGAATGGGCAGGCCCGAGAAGTGCCCATGAATGAGTTTGTCAAAACGGCTTTGGTCCAAATCCCGAAGCATCCAGACAGCCAGTACGTATTTTGCAAGCAAGACGGGAAACCATTGGGGGACATAAGGAAAACATTCTGGACAGCCTTACGCAAATCTGGTATAAAAGAGTTTCACTTTCACGATCTTAGGCATACTTTCGCATCGCATTTGGTTATGTCAGGTCATGATTTGAACACGGTGCGTGAATTGTTGGGGCATAAGACGATACAGATGACTTTGAGATACGCGCATTTGTCTCCCAAGCACAAGAAGCATGCGGTTGATAACCTGGCCCAAGTTTACGTCACGATTTGGACACCAGACGAGCAGACGCAAATTAAGGGCCCGAACAATATACTCGCAAGTGTGAGTAATACATAGAGTTATAAAATTCGGGCCCATAGCTCAGTCGGTCAGAGCAGGAGACTCATAATCTCTTGGTCCCAGGTTCGAGTCCTGGTGGGCCCAGATTAAAGAATGACTCTAAGTTAAGGCCAGGACGAGAAGGAGCCCTGATTATAAACTCTGACGAAGAGGAGGAGTTTATAGGGCGGGGGGCCGACCTGAAGCGAGCTCGGAGCGAGCGAAAGGCGCCGAGTCCTGGTGGGCCCAGATTAAAGAATGACTCTCAGTTTTCTGGACTCATAGCTCAGCTGGTTAGAGCGTCGCCCTCACATGGCGAAGGCCGTAGGTTCAAGTCCTACTGAGTCCATATTTGCACCAGTTGCCTCTGCAATTGGTGCCAGGTATGTGTCCCAAGTAACGACAGGATGGTATGACAGCGACGACAACTTTGAAGGATCAGTTGCGCAGGTTGGTTGAAATCCAGGCAATTGACGTGCACATTTACGCCATGAAGCTCACCTTGCGCGAGCGCCCAGCGGAGATCGAGGCATTAAGACAAGAGTGTGAAGCTAAGAAATCCACCTTAAAAAAACTGGAAGACAAGCTTAAAGGCATTCAAGTCCAGCAAAAAGACTTGGACAACGATCTAAAAACCAAAGAGGCCGGCATTGCGAAAATGGAGGCCTCACTGGCTTTGCTCAAAACCAATAAAGAGTACCAGGCCCGGCTGATTGAAATCGAAAGCTTAAACGCAGACAAATCCCAGATCGAAGAAAAAATCCTTATGGGTTTTGATGAGGTGGAAGCGGCCCGCCAAGCCGTCGAGGCCGAACGGGCCGTGGTGGCGCAATATGACAAAGATTTTCAGGCCAAGAAGAAGCAGGGCGAGGATGAGATGGCCATCATGCAAGACCAATTGAAAGTCAAAGAGTCCCAGCGTGGGCGTTTGACCCCAGACGTCAGGCCGGACATTTTGGGCCGCTACGACCGCATCGTCCAGAACAAAGAAGGCGTGGCCATCGTGGCGATCAAAGACCAGGCCTGCGGCGGATGTTACATGCATGTGACTGAGCAAAAGCTCAATACGCTCAAGATCTGCGACCAGATGGTGTATTGCGACCAGTGCGCCCGCATTCTGTATCTGGCAGACGAACTGTAGGGTTGGCATGAGATTGGAAATTTTTACCGACGGCGCTTGTTCCGGAAACCCTGGTCCGGCCGGCATCGGCGTCGTTATCAAGCGCGACGGCAAAGTCGTAAAGGAAATTTCTCGGCCGATTGGCCAGGCGACGAACAACATTGCGGAATACACCGCGCTCATCTACGCCCTCCAAGAGGCCTTGATCTTAAAGGCCCAGGAGATTGATGTCTACACCGACAGCGAACTGATGTGCAAGCAGGTCGGCGGTGAGTATGCCGTCAAGCACGGCAATATCAAACCGCTCTTTGAGCAGGTCAAACATTTGGCAACGGGGTTTAAACGCTTTGCCTTGAAGTTCACGCCCCGCGAGGGCAACGTCGAGGCAGACCGGTTGTCCCGTCAGGCCATTAAAATCAAGCTAACAGGTCAAGATGGCCGCCCCTCCGTCACCGACGGAAGGGAGGAAAGTCCGAGCTCCAAAGGATAATGCATCCCGATAACGCGGGACCGTTTGCCGCGAGGCAGATGTGGATTAGAGCTACAGTGACGAAACCCTTCAGTGGGAGTGAAACGAGCAATCTCTGCATGGAGCAAAGCCAAATAGGAGAAGAGAGCTTGATCCGGCTCGCTACTATTCTCGGGTAGGCTGCAAGAATCGCGTCAATAGGCGCGGGGTCAGTTGAATGGTCATCCACGACAAAACTCGGCTTAATGACCTGTTAAATTTTAGGAGGTTAAAGTAATGTCAGGACATTCAAAATGGGCGAAGATCAAGCACAAAAAAGGTGCTACCGACGCTAAAAGAGGAAATTTATTTACGAAATTGGCCAAGGAAATCACCGCCGCCGCCAAAGACGGCGGTGGCAACACAGACACCAATTTTCGTCTGCGCGCCGCTGTGGCCCGGGCTAGGGAATACAACATGCCCGGCAGCAACGTCGAGAATGCCATTAAAAAAGGCACCGGAGAAATCCCCGGCATCGTTTTTGAAAATGTCATCTTTGATGCCCGCGGTCCAGGCGGGGTGGCTATGCTTCTTGAGGGCCTCACCGACAATAAGAATCGCACCACTGCGGAGATCCGCAACCTTTTGACCAAAAAAGGCGGGTCTTTGGCCGGGGCTGGTTCGGCCGCCTTTATGTTTATCAAAAAGGGCTATTTGGTCGTTGACGCGGCCAAGGCCACCGAGGACGCGGTCATGGAAGCGGCCCTAGATGCCGGCGCCGAGGATGTGACGACCGAAGGTGACAGCCATGAGGTCATTTGTGACCCGGCCGTGTTTGAGGCCGTGAAGGCGGCATTGACCGCCAAGAGGATTGAGACCATCAGCGCCGAAATCACCATGCTCCCGACCTCGACCGTCAAAGTCGAAGGCAATGATGCCAAGAATGTGTTGAGTTTAATGGAAGCGCTGGAAGAACACGAAGACATCCAGAAGGTGCATGCCAATTTTGACATTTCCGACGAGGAAATAGCCAAATTCAGCGGCGAATGACCCAACGCCTATGCGCATACTCGGCATTGATCCGGGACTCATCACCACCGGTTACGGGGTGGTGGACATCAAGGCGGGGACGATCAAAGTCCTCGAGGCCGGGACCATCAAGCCGAATCCCAAAGACTTGTTCGAGCACCGCATCGCCAAAGTCCATGAGTGTATCAGCAGCATCATTTGCGCGCACAAGCCGGAGACCGTGGTGCTGGAAAAATTGTACGCGCATGCCAAACATCCCGCCACTGCCAGTGTTTTGGGCCACGTGAGGGGGGTGATTTGTTTGGCCGTCAGCCAAAACAAAACGCCCTTATGCGAACACAGCGTCAAGCGCATTCGCCAGGCACTCTTGGGCAACGGCAATGCCACCAAGCAGCAGATCCAACAATCGATCAAAACCTTGCTGCATTTGTCCAAGACCGAAATGGCCTTGGACACCAGCGACGCATTGGCCCTGGCGCTGGGCCATGCTCATATGTTACGCTATAAAGTCCTATGATCACAGCCATTAAAGGAAAAGTGATTTCGCAGACCCAAAATACCCTGGTCCTCGGGGCTGGAGCGCTCAGCTATGAAATTTTTGTGCCCCTGTCAGTGACCCAGCGGATCGCAGAAAATAAAGATAGCAATGGCGAAATCCATTTAATCACGTATCATTATTATCAGATGACCCCGTCCTCGGCCTCGCCGGTGCTGGTGGGGTTTATCAATGAATTGGAACGGGATTTTTTTCTGGAGTTCATCAAGGTTTCCGGCATCGGGCCGCGGGCGGCGGTCAAAGCCCTCAATAAGGCCATCGGCGAGATCGCCCAGGCCATTGACCGCGCCGACGTCAAATATTTGCAGACTTTGCCCGGCATAGGAGCGCAGCGGGCCAAAGAAATTGTGGCCAAGCTGCAAGGCAAGATGGGGCGATTCACGCTGATGCGCGATAAGGTGGTGGACACCCCGCAGCGCACCGGCCCGGACATCCAAGACGAGGCCATGACCATTTTGGCGCAGCTGCAGTATAAAAAGGCGGAAGCCGAGGACATGGTGGCCAAGGCCTTGCTGCGCAACAGAGGCATCACCAGCGCCGAAGAATTGTTAAGCGAAATTTACAACGCCACGAAAAAGTGACGTCAATCACAAGGACAGCGGATGGACGAAATCCAAGTGCACCAATATAAAAGCGCCATTGAGGCGCTGTTATTTGTCAGCGACAAACCCATTGTCATGGAACAGTTTCAAGCGGTGTTCGGTGAACTGCGACCGGCAGAGATTACCGAACTCGTTAGAAAATTGCAGGACGATTACGTCGAGCGCAATGCGGGCATGGTGATCGTGGAAATTGCTGGGGGCTGGCAAATGCTGTCCAACAGCCATGCCGCCGGCTACATCCGCGAGTTCTATAAGACCCGCACCAAAGAGAAATTATCGCGGCCGGCGCTGGAAAGCCTGGCCATCATTGCCTACAAGCAGCCCGTCGGCCGGGCGGAGGTCGAAGTCATCCGCGGGGTCAATTCCGACGGGACCATTGCGCATTTGCTCAACAAAGGTTTGATCGAGATCGTTGGCCGCAAAGAAGTCCCAGGCCGGCCCTTTATTTATGGCACCACCAAGGCGTTTTTGGAATATTTCGGCTTAAGTGCGCTGGACGGGCTGCCCAAAATCGAAGAATTGGCGAATTTAAAATTGCCGCAATCACCTCAGGAAGAACTGATCGGCCAGGAAAGCAGCGGCCAGTCAAGGACCGCAGATGAAGCTACAGCAGCTTAGACAGAAAATAGATGGGTTAGACAGCAAAATCGTTAAGCTTTTAAACGAACGTGCCGCCATCACCCTGGCCGTCGGCCAGGAAAAGCTAAAGAATGGCCAGTCGATTTATGCGCCGGAGCGTGAACAGCAGGTCTTAGCGCGCATTAAAAATTTAAATCGCGGGCCCATGACCACCGACTCCCTGGAAGCCGTGTATCGGGAAGTGATGTCGGGGGCTCTGGCGCTAGAGAAATCGTTGCGCATTGCCTACTTAGGGCCGCTCGCGTCTTATACACAAATGGCCGCCCAAAAAAAATTCGGCAAGTCGGTCGAGTACATTGCCTGTGACAATATTCCTGACGTCTTTAGCAAGGTCGAGCGCGGCGATTGCGATTACGGTGTGGTGCCCATTGAAAATTCGATCGAAGGGGCGGTCACGCACACCATTGACCTGCTGGTTGATTCTGACCTCAAAATTTGTTCGCAAATCTTGATGGATATTTCTCACAACCTGCTGGCCAAACTTCCCGAAGCCCGGATCAAGCAGATTTACTCCAACCCGCAGGTTTTTGGCCAATGCCGTCAGTGGCTCTTACACCACATGCCCAGTGCGGAACTCATTGACGCGGTGTCGTCGGCCAAAGCTGCCCAACTGGCGTCCAAAAGCAAAACCGCGGCCTGCATTGCTTCCGAACTGGCAGCAAAACTCTACGGCCTTAACGTCTTAAGAAAAAACATTCAAGACAGCGCCCATAACATCACCCGTTTCCTGGTCATATCCGGCTCCGACGTGCCGCCGACCGGGCATGACCGCACTTCGCTGGTGTTTTCGATAAAGGATAGAGTCGGGGCATTGCATGCGATGCTAACGCCCTTCATGCGCAATAAAATCAATCTGACCAAGATTGAATCCCGGCCTTCGAAGAAAAAGGCGTGGGACTATTACTTCTTTGTGGATTGCTCCGGGCATCAAAAAGAGCCGCGCGTGGCCCGGGCCTTGGCACAACTTGAAGGCATGTGCAAGTTCCTTAAAATCCTCGGTTCTTACCCTATTTCTGATTGACCGTTGGTCATGGACACGCCACACCAAGCGACAGACCATTTAGTTGGCATAGTATCTAGATACGTGGTAAAATTCTACCAGAATGAATCCCTCGTCTCTTAGGCAATACAGAGGCCTTTTGGCCTTGTTTTTTTTGTCATTCCGGCGTCCCTCCGGCCGTAGGCCAGCTCTCTGCGGCCCCGGACCTGCTGGTTTTGTCAGCGCCGGGGACCATGGTCAAGCTCAGCGCGCCGTACAATCCCGCCATTCTCAAAGGCATTAAAATCCATCTCCAGGACCCCTTTGTTTTTGATTTTATTTTAGATCCAGGGTCGACCGGTGCCGGTGGCAGCACCGTTGAACCCCGCAAACTCATCAAATATTTTTTGGCCGCCATCACCACGCCGGAAAAAGACCAATGGGTCAATTTAAGCCCCTACGAAAAAGACCGCACCGTACCAGAGAGCTTTGGGCAGACCGAAATGGGGCGGGACCTGTTGGCCCAGGATTACATGTTAAAACAAGTCACCGCGTCGCTGATTTATCCCGAAGACCACACCGGCAAAACATTTTGGGAGAAGGTGTATGCAGAAGCAGCGAAGCGATACGGCACCATCAATATACCGATCAATACATTCAACAAGGTGTGGATCGTGCCCGGGAAGGCCGTGGTCTATGAGAATGCCCTCGCCGGGACGGCCTATGAGGTGGAATCCCGATTAAAGGTGATGCTGGAAGAGGATTATCGGGCCCTGGACAAGAACCGCGTCCCGACGGGCGATGCCCAGGCCCTGGGCAATGAAATCGTCCGGCAAATCATCATTCCTGCTTTGACCACGGAGGTGAATGAGGGCGCCAACTTTGCCCAGCTCAGACAGGTTTACAACAGCCTCGTCTTGGCGGCTTGGTACAAGAAGAAAATTAAGGACGGTATTCTGGCCCAGGTGTACGCCGACCAGAACAAAGTCGAAGGCATCAAATATACCGGCCGCACCAATCCTAAGATTATCTATGAGAATTATCTCGCCGCTTTTAAAAAAGGGGTTTACAACTATATTAAGGAGGAACAGGATCCTCTGACCAACCGTGCCATTCCCCGGAAATATTTTTCCGGCGGGTTTTCCAGCAATCAATTTACCGCCGATGGGACGCTTTCAGTGGTGGATGAAAAAACCGCAAGTGAGGCCATGCTCGGTTCGCTGCGGGCCATTGTGAGCAAGCTGCTCGTCGTCACTTCGGGGTTGAGATTTGCCAGGGCGCGTTCCTTTGACAGTAAAGACCCTGCCCAGGTACTGATGGGCCGGAGGCAGGCCATGCGCCGTATTGGGGGTCTATTTGCCACCAGTATTGGAGCCGCCGTAGCTAGCGGCTGCGGGCCCATGGCGCTGAATCTTGAAGCCGACAGAATCCTCCAGCTTCAGCGTCTCAAATCACAGATCGAGCCCCTCAAGTCTAATCTGTCCGACATACGCATGGTTGACAGCGTCCAAAGGCTGATCGATATTGATGACCGCAGTCCGTATGCCCTATATCGGGTGGGGCTATTCAAGGAAGGCCGGCCGGTTGTGCTGGTAGTCCACGGCGTCGACAACACACCCAAGCGGCTGGAAACTTTCCTGAAGGCTTATGAAAAATTAGGGTACAACATTTTTGCCATTAAGTATGACTACAAGAAATCGTTGGACGAGAGCGCCAAAAATTTCAACAAGCACATAGTGGAACTGGATGCCTCGCATCCGTTTGATGATTTTACCGTAGTCAGTTTTTCCTTCGGCGGGAATGTGGTGTTCAAGGGTTTCTTGCAGGCTTCCGATGAACGGAAAGTAAAAATCTACGGAAAGATGAAGTTTGCCGCGCTTTCTCCAATAATTAACGGCGCCCTGATCCCATGGTTGTACTGGCCCGGAGCGAAGAGCCCGATCGAGAAAATTGGGGAGCTCATCGAGTATGCGGGCGTGATTCAGACATTTTTGCCGGATAGCAAAGAGGTTAGGAATTTCAGGGAGCAATTTCCGAATTTTATGAATTCTCTGAAACTAGTTAAGTTGATCGTTGGGGCCAAGGATTATTTCATCAACGATCCTGAAAATGTGTCGAGAATGGCCAACACCAAACGCGAAATCCTAGATGAATTTCGGTCGGGGGGACGTGTGTTCTGGCCTTTTACCACCGTTATTTCGGGGAATGTCGGTCATAGTACCATGGTCGATTCTCCGCAAGCGATGGAGCTGACCCGTCAGATCATTGACGGCGCTCCGGAGGTTATGCGCGAATTTAATGAACGTAAGCTAAATCTTAGCCAGGCCATGATGACCCGTCGGGCGTTCACGCGCGCTACCGTGGCCGCTGTGGCTGGGGTTCTAGTTTTGGGCAGTGGTTCTGGTACCAGGTCTTGGAAGCCGGAAACGGTCAGGATCGGTGACGCCCAGCTTGGCAATATCCGAATGCGTGACATCACGGCCGACAAGTACCCCAATGGATTTTATCTGGTTGATGATTATCACGAGGGTCAGCCTTCCGCAGTCGTGGTTCATGGTTTATGGAACACCCCCAAAGATTTGCAGGAGCACCTCAAAGGCTACGCCGACAAGGGATATAACATGTTTGTGTACAAATACGATGTGACCCGGCCCACATCCGAGTTGTCCGCCCAACTGCGCGGTAATGTCTGAAAGATCATCGGCCGCCAAAAACAGCCAGCCGTGACCATGGTGGGTTTTTCCAACGGTGCCAGCATAATCTACGACGGTGTTCTGATCGACGCGGACAAAGAGAAAGAGGAAGATCCGGTTTACGCCAATACAAAAATTGTTTTTGTCTCTCCCAGCGTCGCCGGGGCCTTGGCGAGTCCTTGGTTGGGATGGGTCAATTGGCTGGACCCTTCCTGGGACCCCACCGGATGGGTCCAGATCTATCACAACGCGCGGCCCAACGGCCCCCAGATCAAGAAATTCATGCAAAGAAAAGCAGACTTTAAAAAAGGAGTGGCCGACTACCTTATGATTTTTGGAGGCAAAGACGACTACTTTTTTAACCAAGAGCGGATCAATCGAGCTGGTGTAGACGTCGTCTCACCGTTGATGGGTGGGCTGGAGGCTTTTAAGGACCGCGACCGCATCCGAGTGTTTCCGGAGCTGGATCATCAGGACATGAAAACCGCCCCTGCCGGAGTGGTAGATTTGATCCATGCCGTCATCGCCGGGGAATCCCTGCCTGAAAATAACCAGCCCGGCTGGATGGACCAATGGCTGCAGCGGCACCAGCCTTTTACAAAAGGTGGTATTGATTTTAATGGGGACCGGATTCAGGCAACCCTGCAGATCAAGCATGAGCAGGGCGTGCTGCGTTATACCGTCGACCCAGCCATGCTCAAACAATTGCGCGGTGTCGGCGGCCTGGAGCCCGTCATCCTGGATGTCCGTCCGCTTAAAAGCCTGCCTTTGTTTTTGGGATTGGCCGATCCAACAGCTGCCGCGGCCTTGGTCAGCGCCCGCTAACCGCTATTTGTTCTCTTTGTTTTTTGAACCTCAGGGGGTATACTTTATAAATGGGTAAGCATCTCAAGAACATTGGCGTTGGGTTATTACTATGCAGTTTGGTATGCGCAGCTGTATGGACCCCTGACTATGCCCAGGCCCAGCTGGTTTTGCCCCGCATCAGTTTAAGCCCGGAGTTTACCCCGGCGATCATCCGCGGCATGAGGATCGAACCCAACAACCCTTTTGCCCTCAGTTTCTTGATCGACCCCGGAAATGATTTAACCCCGCCTAGTGAGCATAGAAAATATTATCAAAAATTGATCAAATATTTTTTATCCGCCCTGACTATTGCTGAGGACAAGCAGTGGGTCAATTTGTCTCCCTACGAAGGTACCCGCATGATTGATTCAGATTTCGGCAAAACCGAAATGGGCGCAGACCTCTTGGCGCAGGACTACATCCTGAAACAAACCACCGCTGCCATGATTAATCCGAACGCAAAGATCGGCAGAGAATTTTGGGCCGAGGTGTACAAGCAGGCGGCAGAAAGATTCGGCACCGCCAAAATACCGATAAGTACCTTTAATAAAGTATGGATTTTACCGGAAACCGCTGCTGTTTACGAGAAGGGCAATACGGTCTTGATTGTGGAAAGCAGGCTGAAAGTCATGCTGGAGCAAGACTATCTTGCGTTTAATAAGAACAACAAAACGTCCCCCAAGGGGACAGCCACATCTCAAATCGTCCGTGAGATCATCCTTCCGCACCTTACGCGCGAAGTCAATGAAGGCAAAAATTTTGCCAATCTGCGTCAAATCTATCATGGGATGATTTTGGCCACCTGGTACAAACAGGCCCTGCAGAAAAGCATTTTAACCCAAATTTATGCCAACCAGAACAAAGTCAAGGGCGTAGATTTGTCCGACCCAGCCAAGTCCCAGCAGAAAATTTACCAGAACTATGTCAGGGCTTTTAAGAAGGGGAGCTTCAGTTTTATTAAAGAGGAAAAAGACCGTTTTTCCGGGCAGGTCATCCCGCGAAAATATTTTTCGGGCGGGTTTAGGCGCGTCGGTGCAAATGCTGTGCCTCTCATCCGGAACGCGGAACCGGCCATGGCAGCTAAGGCCTGGAAAGATTTGGCGGCCAAAGCCATCATTGTCGAGACTCTCTTAAGTCCTTTCAAATCGCCGCGTAGTAGTCCGGCGGTGTCTGTGCCCATGGCAATCGCAGCAGGTATATCCGGGTATTCCTTTAACAGCGCCATGTCCTCCGAAAGCAAGTCTTTGCTCTTAGCCGCGGGTGTAGGACTGCTATCGCTAGGGCTATATTACCTATGGTCTCCATTGGTCTTACCAACATTCGACAGGCCCAAGGTCGATGTTAAGCTTTCGGAACCAGATTATCAGAAATATCCTTTTACGGATTCCGACGGAATAGCGCGATGGCAGCATGTCATCGTGGTGGACATTAATGATCAATCTTTGACCAAAATGAATGTCCTTAAGCGGACTGCATTGATGTGGTTTGTGAATGCAGAGACGCGAAAGCGTATTGAACAATCTTTGCCTAAAGACGGACAAGCGGCGACTGCCGAAGAGGAAAATGTTAAAGAGGAGGATAAAGAACTATACAATCTGTTGCTAGAGATCATCAGGGGCAAGGGGAAACCCCCGCGCCTTATTGTCCAGCCCTTAGACAAAGACTTAGCCGGCAAATATTTCCTGATGGTGATAGAGCCTGTGAAGACCCCGGCGTCCCCAGCGAAGAATTCCAGCCTGCCTGAGATCATGGGCAAGGAGTACGGCGGTATTGACTTTAATAATGTCAATTTCAATTTGAGAATCAAGAAAGATGGCCAAGGCGTACCGCTGCCTTTGGAGAATCAGGACCCGGCCATGCGCAGCGCCCCTGGTTTTGTGCCGCTGATCCTGGAAATCAAACCCGCCCTGGGTTTGCCTATTCTCTCGGAGCTCAAAGATCTGACGGATCAATCCTCCGGTTGACATCCCTTCCTTCGGCCCTTATAATGGCCTATCTTTTAGGCTGTCTTAAATCTATATAATTGAGGATTTTGTGTGCAAGCCGCCAAAAAATATATATACGATGTAAAGCCCTATGTGCCGGGCAAGCCCATCGAGGAAGTCAAGCGGGAGCTGGGGTTAAAAAGTGTCATTAAGCTCGCTTCCAATGAAAATCCCTATCCTCCTTCGCCCAAAGTCTTGGCCGCAATTAAGAAGGCAGGGGCAAGCGTCAACCGTTACCCGGACGGCGATTGCTTTGCCCTGCGCAAAGCCCTGGCAAAATTTTTAAAGGTGGGCGGCAGCCAGCTCATTTTCGGCAACGGGTCGGACGAAATCATCATTTTAGCGGTGAAAGCCTTTGTGCAAGAAGGGGATGAGGTCATCATCGCCAAGCCGTCCTTTTTGATTTATGACATTGCCTGCAAACTGGCCGGGGCACGCATCCAGTCAGTCCCTCTGCGCGGGTTTTGTTATGATGTGGAAACGATAAAGGCGAAGATTTCCCGCCGCACCAAAATTATTTTTATCGGCAACCCTGATAATCCCTGCGGGACGTATATAAGCGCTGTGCCGTTGGAAAGTTTGATCAAAGCGGCGGACCCGCAGACGTTGATTCTGATCGACGAGGCATATTTTGAATATGTGCGGGCCAAGGACTATCCCGACAGTCTAGCGCTGATTAAGAAATACCCCAATCTGCTGGTGACCCGCACCTTTTCCAAAATGTACGGGCTGGCGGGCTTGAGGGTGGGTTACGGCATTGCGCGCCCCGAAGTCATTGATATTTTAAACCGTTTGCGAGAGCCGTTTAATGTGAATGCGATCGCCCAGGCCGCGGCAGTGGCAGCGTTGGGGGACCAGAACCATTACAAAAAACTCGCCAAAAACATGGAAGAGCAGCGGCAGTTATTGTACCGCGGCCTGGCTCACGCCGGCATCGGCTTTGAGGCCAGTTTTACCAATTTTATTCTGATCAAGGTGACAGCGGACAGTTCCCATGTGGCGGCGGCGTTGCTCAAAAAAGGGGTGATTGTCAGGGACATGTCGGCCTGGGGGTTACATTCTTACATACGCGTGACCATCGGCACCCCGGCGGAGAACAAGTGGTTTCTAAAAACATTACGGGAGGTTTTATGATTGTCATTTTGAGGGCGGATGCCACCGAGGCCAACATCCAGCACATCGCCGAGCAGGCGACCAAATTGGGCCTTAAGACCAATATTTCTAGAGGGGCAGAGCGGACCGTGATCGGTTTTATCGGTCCCGAAGATGCCCTGCGCGTCATCCCGCTGGAAGTTTTCCCGGGCGTGGAGCAAGTCTTGCAGGTATTGGCCCCTTACCGCCTGGTGTCCCGCGAATTCAAAAAAGAAAACACGGTCATTAAACTCAATTACGGCGAGACCATCGGCGGAAACAAGGTGACGGTCATGGCCGGACCATGTTCGGTGGAAAGCTATGAAGGGTTGCTTTCGATTGCCAAAAAAATCAAAGCCCTGGGTGCCAGTATTCTGCGGGGCGGGGCCTTCAAACCGCGCACCTCACCCTATGATTTTCAGGGCTTGGGAGAAGAGGGCTTAAGAATTTTGCAGCAGGTAGGCAAGGAGACCCAGATGTGCACGGTGTCCGAGGTCATGGACACCCGGCAGGTGGAGCTGCTGGCCAAATACGTCGATATTTTGCAGATCGGAGCCCGCAACATGCAGAATTTTTCCCTTCTCAAGGAAGTGGGCATGTGCAAGAAACCGGTGATGCTTAAACGCGGGATGTCTGCCACGATCAAGGAATGGCTGATGTCCGCCGAATATTTGCTGGCCAACGGGAATTTCGACGTGATGCTCTGTGAGCGCGGCATTCGGACGTTTGAGACGGCGACCCGCAATACGCTTGACATCAATGCGGTGGTCGTGGCCAAACGTTTGAGCCATTTGCCCGTCGTATTGGATCCCAGCCACGGCACCGGGTCGTGGGAATATGTGGGGGCCGGAGCACGGGCCGGGGTGGCGGCAGGGGCCGACGCCCTCATCATCGAAGTGCATGAAAACCCCGAGGAGGCCCTCTCCGACGGAGCACAGTCTTTGATGCCGGATAAATTCGCGGAACTCATGGCCGCTTGCAAACGCGTGGCCGCAGCTGTTGATCGGGAGATGTGATTATGTTTTTGCGCAAACAATTGTTTCGCCGGGTGGCCATTGTAGGGGTGGGCTTTATGGGAGCGTCCTTGGGCCTTGCCATTAAGAAAAAAGGATTGGCCCGGGAGATCGTGGGGGTCGGCCGGAATGAGGCCTCGCTGAAGGAAGCCACGACGCTGGGGGCCATTACCGAAAGCACCACGGATTTAAAAAAAGGGATTTACGGGGCAGACCTCATTGTTTTGGCCACACCGGTCAATGGCATATTGGAAATCTTAGAGATCATGGGCAAAGATTTTCGCCGCAACGCCATAGTGACGGATTTAGGCAGCACCAAGACCGCGATTGTGGACCGGGCGGAAAAAGTGCTGCACCACTCCGTGCTGTTTGTCGGTTCGCACCCGCTGGTCGGCTCGGAGAAAAAAGGCCCCACCCACGCCAACGCCGGACTGTATGAGGGGGGCTTGTGCATTATGACCCCCACCGACAAGACCAATCGGCTAGCCAAGGATAAAATCAAACATTTTTGGATGCAGTTGGGCAGCGCTGTGCAGTGGATGAGCCCGCAGGACCACGACGAGCAATTGGCTTTTTACAGCCACTTGCCCCACTTGGCGGCTTTTGCGATGGTCAAAGCCCTGCCAGCCAATGGCATGGAACTGGCGCTGCAGGGGTTGAAAGACACGACCCGGATCGCGGCCTCCGACCCGCGGCTGTGGACCGACATTGCCATCTCAAATAAAAAACACATTTTAAAAGCCCTGGATGAGCACGTGAAAGTCCTCTCCGGCATCCGCAAAGGCATGATTGCCAATGATCAGGAGGCGCTGCTGGAGATTTTCAGGCAGGCCAAGGCCAAGCGCGACAAATTGGATAAAACCCATGCCGGCTAAACACTTGATTATCACCCTCGACGGTCCGGCCGGGGCCGGAAAAAGCACGGTGGCCAAAAGTCTAGCCAGGCGTTTAGGCATTTCGTATATGGACACCGGTTCTATGTACCGGGCCATCACCCTGCAAGGGCTGCGTCAGAAAATCAATCTTGCCGACGAGAAAGTCTTGGCCGCCTTGGCCCGGCGGACCAAACTGGGTTTTAAGAAACGGCGCGATGGTACCCTGGACGTGACTATCAACGGCAAAAATGCCAGCCGCGCTATCCGCAGCGTAGCCGTGACCAACCACACGTTTTATGCCGCGGCCGCGCCCAAAGTGCGGGCCATCCTGGTGGCCCAGCAAAAAGCCATCGGACGCCGGCAATCCCTGGTGTCCGACGGCCGCGACCAAGGAACCGTGGTGTTTCCCAAGGCCCAATATAAATTTTATGTCGACGCGGATTTCGAGGAGCGGTTTGGCCGGCGGTTGAGAGAAATGCGGGCCTCTGGAAAGACCGTTGACCCCAAAACCCTCCGGCGCGACATGCAGGAACGCGATCAAAAAGATTTAAGCCGCAAAGTAGGCCCTCTCAAAAAAGCCAAAGATGCCATTGTCATCGATTCCACCGGGCTGCAAGTGGAACAGACCGTGGATAAAATCATGAAATACATTCAAAAAGCATAAATGGACCAGGCCCGCATCCGCAATTTTTCCATCATCGCTCATATTGACCACGGCAAGTCCACGCTGGCGGATAGGCTCTTACTTTTTACCGGTGCCATTGATGAGCGCAAGTTCCGCAACCAAATGCTCGATGACATGGACCTGGAGCGCGAACGCGGCATCACCATCAAGGCCTCGGCGGTGCGCCTCGATTACATGGCCAAAGACGGGCGGGCGTATGTGCTAAACTTGATCGACACTCCTGGCCATGTGGATTTCTCCTACGAAGTGGAAAAGTCCCTGCGCGCCTGCGAGGGGGCGTTGCTGCTCATCGACGTCACCCAGGGCGTGGAATCGCAGACCATTGCCAATTATTATCTGGCCATCGACAACAGCCTGGAAATCTTGCCGGTCATTAACAAAATTGACATTGCCAATGCCGACATCGACGAAGCCAAGCGGCAATTCGTCGAGATCCTCAAATTCAAGACCGAAGACATTCAGCTAGTTTCCGCCAAAGAAGGGTTAAATATTGAGGAACTGTTTGAAAAAATTATTGCCTTCATCCCGGAGCCCGACGGTGATCCGGAGGCTCCACTCAAAGCCCTGGTGTTTGATATGAAATATGATATTTATAAAGGTATCATCATTTATGTGCGCATTTTTAACGGCAAGGTCAAGCCGCAAACCCGCATCCGCTTTATGAATGCCGGCAAAGAATTCGACGTGCAGGAGGCTGGAACTTTTGCGCCCGCCATCACCCAGGTCAAGGAGCTGACCGCCGGCGAGGTCGGTTACATCACCTGCAATTTGCATGACCCGAAAGAAGTGCGGGTGGGCGATACCGTGACCGAGTTGGCGCGGCCCACAGCGGAACCTTTGGCCGGTTACCGCCAGCTCAAACCCCTGGTGTTTTGCGGGGTGTACCCGGTCAATGCCGCCGACTATTCCGCCATGCGCGAGGCCATTGATAAATTGCGGCTCTCGGACCCCAGTTTTGTCTACGAGCATGAGACCTCGCAATCCTTTGGGCATGGTTTTCGCTGCGGATTTCTGGGGCTATTGCACATGGAAATCGTGCAAGAGCGCCTAGAGCGGGAATATGATTTGAATTTGATTTTAACCACGCCCAACGTGGGATATAGAATCATCAAACGCGATGGCAGTGTCATGGAGCTGGAAAATCCATCGGATTTGCCCAACGGTTCCGACATCGCCAGCACCGAGGAGCCGGTTTTAGCGGTGTCCATTTTCACGCCGGTGACCTATATGGATGCGGTCATGGAGCTGGCCAAACGCAAACGCGGGACGTTTCAGAAGAGTGAATTCATCGGCGACCGCATGAAAATCATTTTCGACATCCCGCTGTCTGAAGTGATTGTGGATTTTAACGATATGGTCAAGTCGGCCACCCGCGGCTACGGCTCCATTGATTATGAATTCAAGGGCTACTTGCCGTCGGCCATCACCCGCCTGGAAATTTTGATCAATGATGAGGTCTGCGACGCCTTCTCCTGCATGGTGCATAAGGAGCGGGCGTATGACAAAGGCCTGGGGTTGGTGACCAAATTAAAGGAGCTTATTCCCCAGCAATTGTTTGAAGTGCGCATCCAGGCCCAGGCCGACAACCGCATCATTTCCAGTGCGCGCGTCAAGGCTGCCGGGAAAAATGTCACGGCCAAATGCTACGGAGGGGACATCAGCCGCAAACGCAAATTGTGGGAAAAGCAAAAAGAAGGCAAAAAGAAACTTAAACAGATTGGCCGCGTGGAAGTTCCTCAGGAAGCATTCTTAGCAGCCCTCAAAATATAGGATATCTATGACTGAATCGCCAATGACACGCCCTAAAAAGTCCGTTGCCCGCGAATGGGGGGAATCCATTCTGGTGGCGCTCTTGCTTGCCACATTCATCCGTTTTTATTTTGTGCAGCCTTTTAAAATCCCCAGCGGCTCCATGCGCATGACCTTGATCGTAGGCGACCATTTATTCGTCAGCAAGCTTGCTTATGGCCCGGCCTTGTTGCCGGAAATCCATTCTCCGGAATTTTTGCAAAAGTACGGCGACATCCAGTGGCCGGAATTTTTGCGGCCCTTAACGAAGATCCGCTTGCCGGGGTATAGCAAACCTAAGCGGGGGGACGTGGTGGTTTTTATTTTTCCCAACGACCGCACCAAAGATTATATTAAACGTCTGATTGGCCTTCCCGGCGATATTATTGAAATTCGAGACGGAAAAATTTACACCAACGGCGAGCCATTTGACGATCCGCGCGTGCTCAAATTTTATTATTATAACCGCGGCGACTACGGGGCCGAGGGCCAGCTCATCCGCGTGCCCGAAGGGAAATATTTTGTGTTGGGAGACAACAGCGCCAACAGCGGGGACAGCCGGTTTTGGGGTTTTGTCGACGAGAAAGATATGATTGGCAAAGCGGAATTTATATTCTGGCCGTTGGGTCGGATAAGGTTGATCAAGTGAATTACCTCTTGGTCTGGGTGATTCTTTTATGCGGCTGCCAGACCGTTGCCAAGCAGCCCCAAGGCGATGGTTCCAAAGATGTGGTGTCTGCCCTGGGCACAGTCACCGAAGGCCTCACCAATAAAGATTTAAGCCGGGAAGATTTGCGTAAATTGGCCGAGCAGGTGCAGAAGGATCCAGAGGCGCGTTCGGCGGTGCAATCGATCAATCAGTCGTTTAATATCCAGGACTCCGGGATCAAATATTGTCCGGTGGACGGCACGCATTTCTCCAGCCGGGTGGAGTTGTGTCCCGAACATAAAGTAAAACTAATTCCGGTGGAGACCAAGGATTGATCCCATGGGGCTGACGTTTGCGAACAAAGTGACGGTCGGGCGTATCTTGATCGTCCCGTTTTTTATTGCCACTGTTTTATATTTGTCTCCCGAGCGGCCCTATTTGCGGTTTGTGGCTTTAGGTTTATTTTTGACCGCCGTCATTTCCGATGTCATCGACGGGTATATCGCGCGCACCCGCCAGCAGAAAACCCTCGCCGGGGCCATCTTAGACCCCTTGGCCGACAAAATCCTTCTTATTAGCGCGTTTATCTGCCTGTATATCCAGCGCGGGGAATTCGGGGACTTGAATTTTCCGTTGTGGTTTGTGGTGGCCATCATCAGCCGGGACGTAATTTTACTCCTGGGTTCGATGATCATTCAATTGACGACCGGCGAACTGAAAATCGAAGCCAACCGTTTGGGAAAAACCACCGCCTTTTTGCAAATTGTCTGCATTTTGGGGATCCTGGTGCAGTGGCATTTTACATTTGTGTTTTGGTACTTGACCGTCGCTATTACGATCCTCTCCGGCGTCATTTACATCAAAGAAGGGATTAAAATCATCAATGCAAAACCTCCTGCCCATCGTCTTTAGTTTGGGGCTGGCATATCTTGTGGGTGCGATTCCCACCGGATATTGGTGCGGCCGCCTCTTGAAGGGGATCGACATCCGCGAGCACGGTTCCAAAAACATGGGGGCCACCAACGTGTTTCGGGTGATCGGCAAAGGCCCTGGGATCATTGTTTTGATGACGGACGTGCTCAAAGGCATGGTCGCGACCACGCTGATTCCCAGCCTGTTTGGCTTAAGCGACCCGTTGCCGTTGGTCTTGTGCGGGGTGGCGGCCGTTGCCGGGCATAATTGGACCATATTTTTAGGGTTTAAAGGCGGTAAAGGCGTGGCCACCAGTTTGGGTGTGCTGCTGGGTCTGGCCATGGTTATTCCGGGTATGCGGCCGGTGCTGTTTTTTACCTTGGCCACCTGGGCGGGTTTATTCCTGGGTTTTGGGTATGTGTCCTTGGCGTCCGTCGCTGCCGCTGTGGCCTTGCCTATCTTTATGGTCATCTTCAATGCGCCGTTTGTGCTCAAAGCCATGTCCATTTTGTTGTGCTTGTTTATTGTGTTTCGCCACCGTTCCAACATTTCCCGGCTGATCAAAGGCCAGGAAAACCGCGTTAAACTTCCTTTTCATAAATAGTAGCGAATAAGCCCTAATTTTATATCATTTAGAGTTAAGAGGGACACTTCTGTCTTAAACCTTTTAATCCTATGAGTTTA
>JAKFXC010000049.1 GCA_021731625.1 Candidatus Omnitrophota bacterium | reverse complement strand
GGGTCATTCGTGAGACCTTATTGGCCCGCTGTACCATTATTGATATTTTAAAGGCCACTGAGTCCATCATCCCACGCCTTAAACGGGATGATCCTCAGTTAACATTCATCTAAAATTTAACCGGACAGCTGTGATCATGAAATCAACTTTACTCGAATAAACAGTGTTTCTGGGGAGGATTCTCACATGAAAAGAATATTCTTTTTAACAACAGCATTAATTTTGGGTGCCCTTTTTCGAGGCTCCGACGCTCAGGCCACAAATCTTCCTGGGATCTATTCGATCAGTCGCGGGGTGGGTGCGAATAATTCCGAATATACCGGGAAAGTAAAAATTCTAGGTCTGGGGGAGGACCGGTACGAACTTTATTGGAGGATCCCCGACACAAGAGAATACCAAGGCATCGGGCTTTTAGACCATGGCAAACTTTGCGTCGCCTACAGCAGCAATACAGGAGTTGGTCTTGTTATCTATAAGATCGACGGCGGAAAACTTTCGGGCAAATGGTTTACCACGAAAACAGAATTAGAGCCCGGATATGAGAATTTGCAAGGGCCTCCGGGATTAAATGGGACTTACCAAATCGTAGAGGCGCAAGCAGATGACATGGGTGACAAATATTCCGGCACTCTGGTAATCACCTCCAATGGCGAGATTTATTATCTCATCTGGAATCTCGATGACGGCAGCGCTTACACGGGGGTTGGCCTTCTTGACGGCAATTACTTGGTAGCAGCGTGGGGGCCTGAGGCGGGTATTATGTCTTATGATATTAAAGGTAATGAACTTCTAGGCCACTGGGCAGGCATCGGTGCTAATAAAGCCCGGGTCGAAAATCTTGTTCGAATGTCTCCTCAAAACCGGACACAGCAATAAAGTGGAATAAGCTGTCCCATTCCAGATGAACTTGTAGATATTAATGATCCGGGAAGTCAGGACTACCATATGTTCTTCTGGAATTATTTGATAATGGAAAAATAAATGAGAAAGATATTTTTGGAAATATATGGTTGGCTGTTGGCCACACTATAGACGCATGATGGAAGAGCTGATTGAGGCCGTTGCCGGGCTTTAAGTGGTAAAAGTAATCCTGCCTTAAAATCCGCAGTAATGTTCACTAAGTAGTGAACATTAGAAGATTTTCCGTCGATCTCCCTTAATAAAACGCTTGACAATATGTCGCAAAAACTATATACTTTTTGCGACAAACAAGAGGTTATTATTATGACACAAAGCATTGATAGTAATGTAGTTAGGAGAATATACGGAAGGCATAGGGGGTGGGTATTCACCAAAACTCACTTTCTTGACCTTGGAAGCCGCCCAGCGGTGGCCAAGGCTTTAGAGCGCTTAGCCGCTACAGGGACCATTCGCCGACTTGCACGAGGCTTGTATGATTATCCCCAAAAGCACCCTGCGTTAGGTGATCTTCCAGCGAATTATCAGCATATAGCCCAAGCATTAGCGGGTAGAGATAATTTGAGAATTCAACCTTCGGGCGCCTACGCCGCCAATCTGCTTGGAATAACGAATCAGGTACCAGCCAGGATCATCTTTTTAACAGATGGTTCCAATAGAAATGTACAAGTTAAGAATCAGAAGATTGTTTTAAAAAGAACGACGCCCAAGAATATGGCAACAGCAGGGCATCTTAGTGGAGTGGTTATTCAAGCATTGCGGCACTTAGGTAAAAATAACGTGACGGATAAAACAATAGCAATATTAAAGAAGAGACTAACCAAAGCTGACAAGCGTCAATTAATTTCCGATCTTCGTTACGCACCTGCATGGATTGGAATGATATTTCGGCAACTACAAAATGAATAAGTTTGCATCTTTACCTCATAAAGAAAAACGCGCCTATTTTGAAGTGGCCGCGGCGAACTTAAACATTATGCCGCAGTTGGTTGAAAAAGACTTTTGGGTTTGCTGGATTCTAAAAGTCCTTTTTTCATTGCCGGAAATTGGTGAGCATTTAACGTTTAAAGGGGGCACGTCGCTTTCAAAGTGTTATGACGTGATCAAACGATTTTCAGAGGACATTGATATTTCAATAGAACGATCTTTTTTGTCAGGATCTCATCCCATGGAACCAGATAAAGAAGAAGGCAATAAGGAAAATCAGAAGCGGCTAAAAGAATTGCATGTTGCTTGTACAAAGAAAATTGATGATGTTATTTTTCCAGCCTTAAAGAAGTCAATAGCTTCGGTTCTTATTGATAAAAAGGAATGGAAACTAGAATTGGATGTGGAGGATAAGGATGGACAAACGATTCTGTTTGTTTTTTCTCATGCGATGACGAGTCATGCAGAAAGCTATATACGCTCATCAGTTAAAATTGCATTAGGCGCGCGCTCAGATCATTGGCCAGTTGAAACAGCGACGGTTGTTCCTTATATCGCCAATGTTGGTGGTGATCTTGCAATTGAAGGTGCTTCCGTGCGAGTTCTAGCCGCCGAACGGACTTTTTGGGAGAAGGCGACAATCCTTCATATGATTTATCATTACCCAGCTGAAAAGAATGTGCCGCCGCGCATGTCCCGGCATTATTATGATATTTACGCGATGATCAATTCGCCAATTTATAAGCGGGCTTTAAATAACATGGATTTGTTGAAGTATGTTGCTGAACATAAATCGCTGTTTTTTAAAGCGATCTGGGCCCATTATGAGACTGCAAAACCAGGTTCTTTGCGTTTACTTCCTCGAGAGAGTCAGGTGGCGCAATTAAAAAATGATTATCGTCAGATGCAACCTATGTTTTTTGAGGAGGCACCGGCATTTGATCAGATTATAGAGAAATTGTTGGCCGTAGAAAAGGAAATCAATAGAGTTTAATACGCGAGAAGATTCGGATATGAAGAATACTTTAGTTATTTCAATTTTACTATTTGGTGTGTTTTTTACCAATGTTTCTCAACACCAGTGTAAAAAAATAGCAATTAAAGCGCGGCAAAGGGGGAGAGAGTATCAATAGGTTTATTCAGGCACAACTTCAAGACAGGTCGGAATTGAACTAAAGGTATGAAAAAAATTTATCACCCACTGGTACAGATTGCAGAGGTCACCCCAATTTTAAACAAAATCTCCGCATTTGGCGGCCTAACTGACAAACAACTCCATGAGATCGTGAAGTTACTCAAGACGGTAAAATATGACGAGGGTGAGTTCATATACAAGAGAGGGGATGCCCCGAGCCATATTTATATCATAAAGCAAGGCGAAATTAAGATGATCATTGACAAGCAAGGCGTATACGTGGAGTTGACTTCTTTTCGGGAGGGAGATTGTTTTGGCGAGACTTCGGTCATCGGCATTCAATCCCATTCCACAAGTGCGTTGGCTGTAAAACCCACCGAATTAATTGTGTTGGAACCCGGGATGCTATTAAGCATTTTTAATACCGACAAAGAGCTGTTTGGCATGCTAATCCTTAATATCGCCAGAGAGACGGCCAGAAGACTGCATCAATCGAATGAAGCGTTGCTTGACCGCATGCTGATCAATAATAAAAAGGTTCACATAGCTAATGAAAAGAATGATTGAAAGATGTCTTAAGAGTGCGTGGATTCCTTACGCGCTATGTATTAGCATCTTTTTCTTAGGAATGATTTTTGCCAGTTTTTTTCCACTCTCCGCAGAGCTATTCTATAGCAATAAAAAATCCTATTATTTTTGGAAAAATATCTCAGTGATATTCCAAAATGCCATGTTCTTGATGGCCAGCGTGGTGGTTATTTCTTCATTCCTTTATAAAATAAGAAATAAGTTGTGGCGTCCATTGCTCTATAGCATTGCCATTCTCCTGCTCTTTTATACAATTCAACTTTGTATAAAGCGGGGTGTTGCAGGGAGACTAAGAAGCATAGAAGAGGGGGATCTGCATATGCGCAGAAGTTTAGTAAAATTGGCAGGACGGTTAGAAGATTATAAACGGGAAAAGGGGTTTTATCCGAACGCATTGATTGAGATGGATAAGTGGGAAGGATACAAATATTTGCCGGGTGCGCCGTTCCAATATAAATTAAGCGATGATAAAAAGACGTATGACTTAAAAGGCGCGGGATGGGACAGGAAATTTGGTACTATTGATGATGTGGTTTGGGGCGCTAATGGCTAAAACAAAAATCATCGCCACTCTCGGACCTGCGTCGTCAAACGCACCCACGCTTAAGGGAATGATTCTAGCCGGCATGGATGTCGCCCGGCTGAATTTTTCTCATGGCACGGCAGCGCAAATGCTGCACAGGATAAAGCTTGTTGGGAGGCGCGTGAAGCTTTTGGGTGATCTCCAAGGGCATCGCATCAGGATAGGTGCTCTGGCCGCACCCATCGAACTTTCTAGAAACAGGATCGTGTGGCTGACTCAAAAAAAAGTCGCGGGCAGCCGGGACAGGGTACCTTTGGATTATGCCGGTGACCTTTCCGACATAAAAAATGGTCAGTCCATATTTATAGACGATGGAAATATTTTTCTGAAAGTCATAGGCCGAGGCAATGGCAGCCTGAAGACGAAAGTCATTGTCGGCGGTTTGCTTAAAGAACGCAAGGGCGTCAACCTTCCTGATGCCCAGCTTGAATTTGGTCCCATCAATCGTAAGGATATCGACGATATTCTTTTTTGCCAGAAAAACGGCGTGGAGTATATCGCCCAGTCCTTTGTGCGCACCCGAAAAGATATTTTAGAGGTCAAGGAGGTGCTTGGCACCCGCCGCCATTGCCGCATTATCGCTAAAATAGAAAGCCGCGAAGGAATCGAGAATATTGACGAGATCATAAAGGTATCGGACGGAATTATGGTGGCCCGGGGGGACATGGGCGTATCCTTGCCGATTTATGAAATTCCCATTATCCAGAAAATGATCATCAAAAAATGTAATCGGGCCGGTAAATTTGTCATTACGGCCACGCAGATGCTCGAGAGCATGACGTCCAGCCTGCGGCCAACGCGGGCGGAGGTGACCGATGTTGCCAATGCCATCCTTGATGGCACTGATTTTGTCATGCTTTCGGCTGAATCCGCGGTCGGCGCCTACCCCTCTGAAACAGTTGCCATGATGAATAGCATCATCAAATTTACGGAAAGTTACGCAAGAGGCGGAAGTAATCACGGATTATCTTAAATTGTATTCCCAGTTGGGGGCAGATTTCCCCCTAGTAGTCCTTCATTTTTGTTATTGAGATAACCAATGATCCTGCGATGTGCGTTGCTCCTCTCCATTGGGCTGGTGATCTACGCCCAGACCTTCCGATTTGGTTTTGTTTTTGACGACGATACATTCGTACTGAGCAATCCTTTTATTGCGAATTTCAGCAATTTCCCCGAGATGCTCAAGGTCTTTCCTTGGACCCGGTCGGTTGGCCTGGGATCGTTTACGCTTAATTATTATTTTAATCAGCTCAATCCCCAGGGATATCACATCTTTAATTTCATGGTGCACTTGGTGGCGGTTGGTTTGGTGTGGGCCTTGGCGGATCTTCTTTTTAAAATAACCAAATGGCCGCCTGCGAATAATCCTCTGACAAAAGAACTTCCTTTTGTGATTGCGCTGCTGTTTTTGGTCCACCCTTGCCAAACTCAGGCCGTGTCGTATATTACTCAGCGTTTTGAGTCCATGGCGACCGTGTTCTATTTGGCAACGGCGTATGTGTATCTGCGTGCTCGCCTGTCGGAGAATAGAAGGCATAAACTTGCACTCGGCGGGCTGGCGGGTTTATTGATGATTCTAGGGATTTTGACCAAGGAAGTGGTCATAACCATACCGCTGATGATACTGGCTTTAGAATGGATTTTATTCCCCACCAAACGGGGTAAGAGATTCTACGTTGGTTTAGTGACCGCAGGCATTGTGTTGTATCTCTTATTTACCCAACTGGTGCGGGTTGATTTAGGCATTTTTTCGAAATTGGTCACATCACAATCGCATGATGGGGATGTTTTAACTTCGGCGGGGTATATGTTAACGCAAATGCGGGTTTTTTTGACTTTTCTGCGGCTGATGGTACTGCCGATGCATCAGACCTTGGATTACGATTATGCCATGTCAACCGGCATTCTTCATCCGCCCCTGACCTTGGTGGGTCTCATTGTTATTGGGTGCATGATTTGGCTGACCATCAAGCTGCGCCGTAAGCTCCCATTAGTATCTTGTGGTTTGGCCTGGATGCTCATCACATTTTCCATTAATTTGATGCCCCGAGCCAATGTGATCTTTGAACATAAATTGTATCTCATCTCATTCGGGTTTTTTTTGGCAGGGGTCGTTGCTTTGTCGGCGTTGGTGTCAAATCGACCGACGGTGTTGAAGATTTTATGGTGTGCGATCGTGATTTTAGCAGTGGTTAGTTTTGAGCGCAATAAAGTCTGGGCCAATGAGCTGTCGCTTTGGGAAAATAACATAAAAAGGACCCCGAACAAGGCCCGTGTGAATATCAATTTGGCAAGAGCGTACGGTTCACTTAACCGTTACGATGAGGCCATTGCTTATTACAACAGGGCGCTGGCCATTAACCCAACGAACGTTACTTATGAGAATCGGGGGGTCATTTATTTTAATCAAGGCCGTTTTGCCGAGGCCTTGGCGGATTTTAATAAGTCTATAGACATGGACCCTAAATATTTTTTAACCTATACCAAACGGGCCTGGGTTTATAAGCAGCTGCATAATCATGAGGCCGCCCTGGCGGATTTGGAACGGGCCGAGCAGCTTGCCCCTAATTTTCCCGATATTTATGTTATGAGAGGGAGGATTTGGATGGAACTGGGCAATCATGAGAAAGCGTTTAAGAATTTTGAGCATGCCAAGGCGTTGGACCCGACGTTAAGAATTTCGATTAACCGCCGGGGTAATTAAGCAGTTGTTTTAAAAGAGTTTTCAGTTGCTCCGGGGTTTTTGCGCCGAAGCGGGCGGCTTGAAACGCGTGGACAAATGTTTCCAGATGAGCGATAGAATTTCTCGAGGTCTTTTCCTTGATCCTTACGAGGACATCTGCATCGGTGTCGGAGGGACGCCGCACCTCGCCATATTCTTGCCTAAGATGGTTTTCGTAGCGGGTATAAATTGTTCGTAAGGAGTCGGGCGTTTTATAACTTAATTTTTTAGATCTGGCTTGTTGATCCAACCAGCGTCTGAGCCCTGACATGATTCGACGACGATTAATCAAAGCCATCACGCCAAGCAAGCCAAATGTTCCATAGACCTTGAGTTGTTCCTGATCCACATGTTCGATCCTCGCCTTGAAACGCAACGCCGCCAGCCACATTCTTTCAAACATCATCTCCAGAGCGTACGCGAGGGACTTCTCTTCGATGATAGAGGCATACGACCGCGGTGTGGCATCAAAGGCCCGCCACCGTAAGCTGGTCCGGCCGGTAAGCGCATCGCTATAGGGAACCAAGACCTCGGTCCAGGCATGCGCATTTCTGACCCGGGCCAAAAATGTATTATTCCGGGCATCAATCCGTTCGGTGGTTGAGAATCCTGACGCCACGCGGGCGGGAACTCCTTCGGCCCGCATCAGCAATGCCAGCGCGGAAGCAAAATAAGTGCAGTACGCCGGACGTTTTTCTTCCAGCATTTTTATAAGGCCTTTATCGTCCGCCGTGAAGCTGACGTCCAGGGAATACTTAAAATTCTGGTTAAAATAGTCAACCAGTTTCACGGCCTTTTCCGCCGCGTCGCCTTGACCAAGGGTGATGGATGTCGCCATCGTTTTTAGTTGAGTCGCAATAGCCTCAGGTAATGCGGTATGCCGACGGTACTCTTCATCAGAGAGCGTCACCGGGTAACGAGCGGGGTACATATAAGAAAATTCCAGAATGCGGGAATTCTGCCGATCCTCGGCATAGATGATTTGGTCCTGGCTGCGAACATACGGCACATTTGCCTTGATGGCGGTAATTCCGCGCGGTGAGGGGACCAGGTTTTTTAACGGCGTGAACATGACAATTCTTCCGACGGACTGGCCGGCGGGAAAATCGACCGGCAAGGGCGATTTCAGAACATTCTTCACTTCTGACCAGGTCCCGTTGTGATACTCATCAAAAACTTGCATTTTTAAATAAACCGCACTGCTCTTGGGCATACTGATTTCCATCACCGGCCGCCTGTCCTGAGCGCTGACACCCGGTGAAATTAAATTGAGGTTAGGGCGGATGTTTAAAAAATTCGTGTACTGGCGCGGCAAGATATAGTTGCTCATGGTGTTAAAGAACGCCGTTTCCATGATCACGATCGTCGAAGAAATGGCAAGAAAGAAAACTATGGTCCCGGCCATGAGCACACTCGAAAAAATAACATAGTCCCGGGCGTACAGGAATTTGTATTTCCTATTGGAGGGGGAATGCATGGTGTTGACGATTACCACCGACAGCGCAATAAGGGTAAACTCAGCAAACACAAAGAGCATATTTTGTGAGAACGGGACATTGATGGACAACGGGACGGTGATCCAGGCGCAGAACGCCAACCGGTACATATTGAGTTTGGTGAACGGTCGCAGCGCGATCAATACGCCCGCCACAATGGAGGCGGATTGCAGGGCCGATAGGAGCTTAAGCAGGTGGGAGTCAGCGTCCGGGGGGATGGGGACCACGGTCCGCCATAATAGACCCGTCAATATGGAAACAATGACTATGACGGGTAGAGACATCCGCTGGAAGAGGGCGTATTGCTTTTCCGCAGACTTTAGACGCATCAGCAGGCCGACGATCATCAGGGTTCCCGCCATGATCGGCAGCAGTGCGTCGCGTTGGCAATAGCCATACACGGCCCAGGAGCTAAACACCATCACCAAAACATTGATATAGGCCTTGATCACAGTTGAAATCCCAATTGTTTGGGCGTATACACAGCAACCGATGGGTCATCCACAGACAAGGACAATGGCTTGTCGCGGATAATGATGATTTTTACAGGAATAGACAATTCCTTGATTGCTTTGACAAAGGAAGCGCGCTGGTGGTCCCAGTCTTTAAGAAATAGGACCAAACTGGACATACCAGCCCTGTGTTGACCAATCCCTAACAGAGGATTCGAAAAATTGACCTGGTTAATTCCTTCTATCTCGGAGAGCATTTCTAGTAAATACGCAAATCCGTTTTTCTCTCCTCTGATCGACACGGCAGGGGAGGCATTGCTTAAGAAGAGCTGCACGCCATAATGCATTTTTAAAAAGTCTTCGGCCATGCCGGCGCACAAAGCAATGCGGGCCTCGAAACAAAGGTGCTTTTCAAAGCGCTTGAGCTCAGCGTCTAAAAATAGCCCCACCCGGAGCAAATGCTCATGACTGTATTCCTTGACGATCAATTTGCCTGCCCGGGCGGAGGAGTTCCAGTGGACATCGCGCGGCCGGTCACCATCCCGGTATTCACGGGTGCTTAAGAATTCATTGGAACCACCTAAGGATATCAGGGTCCCGGCGTCTTCAGTAGAGGATAGGCGGCTTAGAAAAAGATCAGGGTCGCTGACCTTTAATAATTTTGGAAAGACAATGAGTGGGTCCCGGCCAGCCACCGTCTTAAGGGAACGCATCAATCCGCTGGGGAAGCTGGTGCCGACGATCAAAGGCTCGAGGATGTATGAACCTCGTCGCGGCGTGCGCAGGGTGATGACCAAAGTAATCTGTCTGCCCGGGTCCAGCCATTCCACAAAATTTTTTTGTTCAGGTGGCCCCGGGGGATCGTATAACCCATAAGGCAGCTTATGAAGAAAGATTTCCAAGTTGCGTAAAGGTCTGCGCCCGTTATTGGTCATGGTCAGGCGGTACGCATATACACCGCCCGCCGTCGGTGACGGCATCAAGGACCGGGTCGCACTGACCGTGGGCTTAAAGAACAATTGCATCAGCAAGGACGTCAAGAATAAAGCCCAGACTAAACTCACAAAATAGTAAGCGGAGATTTGGGTCCCCACCGAGGAGACTGCCATGCCAAGGAGGACCAAGCCAAAAATCATTTGGCCCCACACCGTAAACTTGGCCCGTAAAAATGAGAAGAACCACTTGAGCCGGAGGTGGTCTTCCGCCGGCATGAAAAATGACCATTCAGGGCGAGGCATTAGCGGGGGACAGGGATGGACGCGAGGATTTCTCGGACAATGGCCGACGACGCGTTCCCTGATTGATGCGCTTTGTTGTTAAGAAGAATGCGGTGTGACAGGGCCGGTACTGCCAATTGCTTGATGTCTTCAGGGAGGACATAATCTCGACCTTGGAACAGGGCCCGGGCCCGCGCGATGCGGCCATAGAGCAAGGTGCCCCGGGTGCTGACACCCAAACGGATCCCGGGATGATGACGGGTAGCGGTGACGATCTGCAGTAGATAACGGCTGACGGAGGGTTCCATTTTAACTTCATCGACCGCCGCCCGCAAAGCATTGATCGTATCCAGCGAAATAATCTTTGGAATGTCCTCCACCGGATCCAGGCGGGTGCGGTTGACCACCAGCGACTGCTCAATGTCTAGTGACGGATAACCAAGATCGACGCGGAGCATAAAGCGGTCGATCTGCGCTTCGGGCAGAGGATAGGTGCCGTGGTATTCGATGGGGTTTTGGGTCGCAAGCACGATGAATGGTTTGGGCAATGGCAAGGTATTTCCGTCGATGGTGACATGCTCGTCGCCCATGGCTTCCAGCAGGGCGGACTGGGTGCGGGCCGAGGCCCGGTTGATTTCGTCACCGAGCACGATGTTGGAAAAAATGGGACCCTTTTTAAAAATAAATTCGCCGGTCCTTGGTTGAAAAATATTGATGCCGGTGATGTCGTTGGGCAAAAGATCAGGCGTAAACTGGATGCGCGCAAATTGCCCATCGATGGTCTTGGCCAGGGCCCGGGCCAGCGTGGTTTTGCCCACGCCGGGAATATCTTCAATTAAAATGTGCCCCCCGGCAACCAGCGCAAACACCAGGAGTTCAATTTTATCTTCTTTGCCCTGGATCACCTTGGCCAGATTGGCCACGATCGCGCGCATGTGTTGTGGGTTGTTGTGAATGTCCATATTTAAATATCATACCATAACAGTCGATGTTTGCGCGAGTCCCGGAATGGTGATATGCTGCGTAGGATGCACCCACTTCTGATCCAGCTCCTGATCTTTAGTTCCGCCGCCATTATTTTTGTTCCCCTATTCACGCGTCTGGGGCTGGGACCAATACTTGCTTATCTGTTCTCTGGAATTTTGGTTGGGCCAATGGCTTTGGGCTTAATCAAAGATCCCGCCACCATCCTGCATTTCTCTGAGCTGGGAGTGGTGTTTCTATTGTTTATCATCGGCCTCGAGCTTGCCCCGGCCAAACTTTGGAAGCTTAAAAATTCCATTTTTGGATTTGGTCTGTTGCAGGTCCTCATTACGGGTCTGTTTCTTATGCAGATCGGGAGTTTTCTGGGTTTGGAAAAATCCGCAGCCTTTGTGGCTGGCTTTGGCCTGGCGCTCTCATCAACGGCATTTGCCGTGCAGCTTTTGGAATCGCATCGGCAGCTGACCACCAAACACGGACAAGGGGCATTTGCGGTGTTGATGTTTCAAGACATTGCGGTGGTTCCCATCCTGGTGATTTTATCTGTTTTGGCGGGTGGAGGAAGCGGGGCTTTTACGTTGGCGGGAGGTGCCAAAGTGGCGGGCGCATTGATCGGCGTATTTGTATTGGGGCAGTACGTGACGCGGCATGTTTTTCGGCTGATTGCGGAAACGAAAATCCAGGAAGTCTTTATCGCCATGTCGCTCATCGTTGTTTTAGGCACCGCGGTGCTCTTTGATGCCATTGGATTGTCCATGGGCATGGGCGCCTTCGTTGCCGGCGTGCTGTTGGCCAACTCGGAGTACAGGCATGAATTGGTGGCCAGTCTCATTCCTTTTAAAGGTTTACTTCTGGGATTATTTTTCATCGCGGTGGGAATGTCCCTCGACCTACATGTCATCGTCGCTAAACCGGCTGTGGTCTTAGCCGTCACCATTGGATTCATGCTCATTAAAGGCCTGATTGTTTTTGGACTGGGCCGGGGTTTTCGATTTGATAAAGACGCCGCGAAAAACATCGCCGTGACCATTTCCCAAGGGGGAGAATTTGCCTTTGTCATCTTTAGCGTGGCCCTTTCTAAGAATCTTCTGTCGCATGATCATGTCTCTATCCTCAACGCGGCTGTCACCACCAGCATGATCCTAACGCCGCTGGTTTTTGCAACCAATCAGCGGTTTTTTAGGAAGACATCGGAAATATCCGAACGTCCCTTTGATGTCATTGATGATAACACGTCGGAAGTGATCATCGCCGGGTTTGGGCGATTTGGGCAAATTGTGGCCCGGTTCTTTAGTTCGGAGGTCATTTCATTCACCATCCTGGAGCACGATGCCGCGCAGGTGGAAACGGCCCGCAAGTTTGGCAATAAAGTCTATTATGGGGACGCGAGCCGGATGGATGTCCTGGAATCCGCAGGCATTGCGAAGGCGAAGTTTTTTGTATTGGCAGTCGATGATGTCGAAAAATCGGTCGAGATTGCTCAAAAGGTCAAAAAACATTTTCCTAACGTGGACATTGTGGCTCGGGCCCGCAATCGCCAACACGCGATTTCCTTGATGGAATTGGGCATTCAAAGCATTCATCGCGAGACCTATTTGACCAGCCTCGAGGTGGCCCGGGAAATATTGGTCAAAAAAGGCCTTAATCCGGAGCATGTGAAACGCCGCATTGCCATTTTCCGGTTTCATGATGAAAAGATCCTCAAAGAGCAGTTTGAGCATCGCAAAGACGAGAAAAAACTCATCCGCTATACCACCCAAGCCAATGCCGAGTTGGAGGAAATCCTGCGGGCGGATCGGGCAAGTGATTACCGTTCCTGACATGAAATTAAACATTTTAAAATCCGTTTTTGGCTATGCATCGTTCCGGCCTTTGCAAGAGGCCTGTATCCAATCGATTTTGGATAAACAAGATACGCTCCTCATTATGCCCACCGGCGGGGGAAAATCGATTTGTTATCAGGTGCCAGCATTGATTCTGCCCGGATTGACGGTGGTGGTATCCCCCTTGATTTCATTGATGAAAGACCAGGTCAGTCAACTGAAAGGGCTGGGAGTAGAAGCGGAGGTCCTCAATAGTTCGCTGTCTTGGGGGGAGTATGATGCCAACAAGGCCCGCATCAGTTCTGGAATCACAAAACTGCTGTTTTGCGCCCCGGAAACCCTCTTTAAACCTGAGATGCTGGAGCTACTGTCGTCTTGCCGGGTGGAATGCATCACCATCGACGAGGCGCACTGCATTTCGGAATGGGGGCATGATTTTCGTCCAGAATACCGTCGGCTGAAAGACCTGCGAAAGCAGTTTCCAAGAGCCGTTTTTTTGGCAGTCACCGCGACGGCAACCAAACAGGTGCGCCAGGACATCATCGCCAACTTAGGGCTGAACGCCCCGCGGGAATTCATTGCTTCCTTTAACCGCGACAATTTGTTTTATGAAGTGGTCCCTAAGACCAGGCCCACCGACCAGACCCTCGCCTTCTTGGAAAGATTCAAAGGGCAAAGCGGGATCATTTATTGCTTTTCCCGTAAGCAGGTGGATAGTTTGGCCAAGGAGCTCAACGCGTTTGGCTACAAAGCTCTGCCCTACCACGCCGGGCTTTCCGACCTTGATCGTGAACAAAACCAGGAATTGTTTATCCGCGACGATGTGCCCATTATGGTGGCGACGATCGCCTTTGGCATGGGCATTCATAAGCCGAATGTCCGTTTTGTCATCCATTTTGATCTTCCCAAGAATATAGAGTCTTATTATCAGGAGACCGGCCGGGCTGGGCGGGACGGCATTCCTTCCACCTGCCTGCTGCTGTTTAGTCCGGCGGACGGGGCCAAGATCCGTTATTTTATTGATCAAAAAACCGATGTGACTCAAAAGAAGATGGCCCTGCATCATTTAAATGCCATCACCTCGTACGCGCAGAGCCGTACCTGCCGACGGGTGCCTTTAATCACGTACTTCGGCGAGCCTTATGCGATTGAAAATTGCGGGCTATGTGACAATTGCGTCAACCCCCCCGAGGCAACCATAGATTTGCATAAGGAAGCCGTGAAATTTTTGCAATGCATGTCCGAAACTGACGAGCGTTTTGGGGCCATGCACGTGATCAATGTTTTACGGGGCAGCGAATCCGAGAAGGTTCAAAGTTACAATCATCAATCCTGCGCCACGTTTGCTTCCGGTCATGACTGGTCGATCAAGCAATGGCAGGACTTAGTGCAACAATTGCTGCAGCATAATTTGTTGGCCAAAGAGGAGGAATACGGGGTTTTAAAACTTAATCGCCTGTCCTACGAAATCCTCAGTGGCAAAAGAAAATTCCAAGGCTACGCGCTGCCGAAAGAAACCCCAGCCGTTAAGTTTACTAAATCCTCTGTCGTGCAAAGCCTGGAATATGACAATGCTCTTTTTGCCAAATTGCGGGCCAAACGGAAGGAACTGGCTGACCGAGACGGGATCCCGCCTTATATTATTTTCTCTGATAAGTCGCTCATCGACATGTGCCAGCGTCGCCCTCGCACCAAAGCGGAGTTCGCAAGGGTCTACGGCGTAGGGGAACAAAAATTGCAGAAATTCGGCGACCTCTTTCTGCGCCTTATCAATTCTTAAAGAGCTCACTCTTACCAGCTGACGGGAAAATAATCTTTCAGAAACTTGCCTGACCAGTGCTTTCCGGTCTCTATTCCGGAAAAAAACGGATCGCATACCCTCGCGGCACCATCGATGATATCCAGGGGCGGTTGAAAATCAAGTTCTTCTTTCTTGCGCTGGGAGTGAGCGTATGGATCTTCGTCCGTAACCCAGCCCGTATCGACAGCATTCATAAAAATGCCATATTGAACCAAGTCACGGGCGGAGGTATGGGTAAGCATGTTGAGCGCGGCTTTCGCCATATTGGTATGCGGGTGACGGGCTGTTTTGACGTGCCGATCGAATTTTCCTTCCATGGCCGACACGTTCACGATGTGTTTCTTCCCTGTGTTATGTTTTTTCATCATGGCACATAATTTATTGCATAAGACAAAGGGCGCAATGGAATTGACCAGTTGCAATTCAATCATTTCTGAAGTTTGGATTTCCCCCAGGCAGAGTCGCCAGCTGTTGGTGGTTCTTAGGTCCACCTGTTGCAAATCCGGGTCCAAATGGCCTTGCGGAAAAACCTGGTCCACCGACAAAGCCCGGTCATGGGTATAAGGGATTTGTGAAAGCCTGGCGGATTCACACAAACCTATTGCTGGTGTGCTGTTTGATAAGGCTTCTTTACAGTGTTCAAAGGGGCTCAATAAGGCTCGTGTCTTCGACGGTAAATCTTGCGGTAAGATACGTTCATTAGCCAGCAAATGCGCATAAAAACCAGGAGGACGGCGCACGGTTTGCGCGGCGTTGTTGACCAACACGTCCAAACGGTCATATCTTTGTTCGATATAGTGACAGAAGGCTTCAACGCTTGGCGTGTGACGCAAATCCAATCCGTAAATGTGCAGCCGATCTGACCACTGTGGGAAATCTTGTTCACGGCTGTAGCGCACAGCGCTATCAATGGGGAAACGGGTGGTGGCAATCACATGGGCTCCGGCGCGCAGCATCATCAGCGCGGCTTGATACCCGATTTTTAAGCGTGACCCGGTGATGAGGGCCACTTGTCCGTGCAAAGAGGCGGTCTGAAATCGTTTCATGTAGTTAAAATCCGCACACGCAGGGCACATGGCATCATAAAAGAAATGCAACTTGGTAAACGGCTTTTTACAGACATAACAATCCCGTGGGTTGAGGAGTTCAGGACGATCTTTCTGGACCTCTGGTAATTTGATTTGGTGAGGAGCCTTAAACACGACAGCTTGCCGGGCGCTGCGAATGCCGGTCGTGGCTCGGGCCCGGCGTTCATGATCTTCGATTTGCTGGCTTTTGAGTTGGGTTCTTTGCTTTTTACGTCGGCGTATTTCGTCGCGGTCGGGACGGGATATTTGTCCGGTCACCGTCAAGAGAGCAATGCGCTGTTCAACCGTGAGATGGGCCAGTTGGGCGCTCTCTTGGACTAGCTCTTGAAGAATGGCAATACATCGCCCAATTTCTTCGAAAGAATATTTTGCTTTGGTGATTTTTTCGGCGTGACCGTTTTGTGGCATGGTAAGCTTATGTTTTTAAGAATTCTTAGTAACAAATGCTTCGCTGATCTTTTTTCTTCTTAATTTTCTTACCGTAATTTGAAAACCGTTTCCGGCAATGACTTCTCCACCGCTGAAAGGTTTTGTATGTTGCCGTTGGCCCCAATCCGCGAGTTTTAAATCCCCTTCATTGGCAGATGAGGGGGGCAATTCAATGCCAAGGGTTTTAGTTAAGGAAGACATCGGGACTGCACCACCCACCAGCCATTGATTGCCGTAGGGATGGATATGGGTGGGCAGGCGGTCGAATTCATCCTCAATCTCTCCGATGAGTTCTTCGATAATATCTTCCTGTGTGATCATGCCGGTGACCTTTCCCTCGGCATTTTCAATCAAACTAATGTGCAGTTTTTCTTGGATCATTCGTTCCAATACTTTTGAGATCACTGTGTGCTCCTCAAATTTCTTGATGGGCCGGATAATCCCTTTAATGGTAGGTTCTTCGGGATTGATTTTTAGCGCGGCCATAATATCTTTGAAGTTAACGTATCCTTGGATGGTCTGAGGATCGTTGGTATTTTCACAGACAGGGAAGCGGGTGTGCATATCCAGGTGTGCCTGGATTAACGCCTCTGCCAAGGTGCTATTTTGCGGGATTATGCAAATGTCAGCAGTTGGGATCATAATGTCTTTGATCGGTCTTAAAGATAATTGTGCCGCAGATATAACGATTTTTTCCTGTTGCGCATCAATTAAACGCGATGTCCTGGCTAATGAAAGCGCGGCGGTAAGTTCATGCAGGCTGCTTTGAGTATCCGAGGTTGAGTTGGTATTTGGTGTTTTCCTACCAATAAATCTAATGGCGGCTTTAACGATGTTTTCCATGGAGGAAACAACCGGATACGCGATGAAGGTAAAATACTTCATAACTGTTGATAGCTTCAGGACAACCCACTCGCTATTCTTAAGCGCGAACGTTTTAGGAATCAGTTCCGCAAAGATGATGGTAAATGCGCTTAAGGGGATAATTAGGACCGCGAGGCTTAAGATCTCTGCGATATTTTCGGACAGGCCAAAATTCTTTTGAAAGTAGGGGTCAAGGAGTTCCGTGACGCTGGCGCCCCCAGTGGCAGCGGCAATGGCTCCAACGAGGGTAATACCTAGCTGAACGACCGCCAGACTTGCTTCCATGCGGTCTTTCATGAAGAGAGCTTCGAGAGAGCCTTTTTTCTTGGTGTGAACCAGATACGTGAGCCTAGTCCGCGATATGGAGGCAAGGGCCATCTCATACGCGGAAAAAAAGGCATTGAAAATGATCATGACGCAAATGATGATAATTTCGTTTACAAATTCCATAGAGATCCTTTTTAACTTCCCTAAATGCTCACGCATTATACCAAAGTGTTTCAAAAAGCCCCTGGGTTTTTTGCTTAGGGTCCGCAGAATAATGCTTGTTGCCGAGATTCCTTATTTTGTTAGAATGGAGCGGTAACTTAAGGAAAGGAGCCACTGATGACCAAAATTCAAATGGGGGCGAGGATCATTCTAGGTTTGATCTATTTTGTTTTTGGATCCATGGGGCTGGGCATCGTGTTTGGTCTTATGCAAATGCCAGAGCAGCCGATGCCGGAAGCTGCCACCGCGTTTATGAAGGGCATTATGGCGAGCGGGTATTTTTTCCCCCTGCTCAAGACTACGGAAACGGTTTGCGGGTTACTTCTGGTCATCGGTTTTGCGGCACCAGTGGCCTTGGTGGTCTTGGCGCCGATCACCCTGCACATCATTTTGTTTCATTTGAATTTGACGCCAGGGGTCAACAATTTATTCCTTCCTGCCCTTATGGGCCTGGCGCATGTTCTGGCGATGAGCGGCTGTTGGAAAGTGTATAAGCCATTGTTTTCAAATAGAAAATAAGAATCATGCCTCATGCAAGATATGCTGTGGTTTTAGTTTTTTTACTTCTCGTCCTCTTGGTGGGGAGCAAAACTCTCGTCGCTGGTGACCATGTGAGCGACAGGCCAGCGGTTTATAATCTCAAGCGTTGGGTGGTTGAAGAACATGCCGACCCGGTCAAACGTGCCCTCGAGGTTTACAAGAAAAAATCGCAGCCGCGCCATACCCGCCGGGTTTGGTTGACCGACAGGACCGATGGTAAAAAGCGGCTGGTGGTTGAGTATGCCGCCCACGGCAGCGGTGGCAATATCCTTTTTTCCCCTGATGAATATTTTATGTATTATCCTGGCATAGCGTTGAGCGGGCAGAACGTTATTTATGGGGTCAACCTGTTGTCGAACCAGAGATTTTCCTTAGGGCCGGGGGAAGATGTTTCGACCGTCAACTGCCCGGATAAAAAGAGTTATGTCGTGGTGCAGTCAAACGAGCAAGGCGCTGCCTATCAGGTTTACACCGTTGCCGGAAAACGGATGGAGTCCTTCACCGATTTAAAGAGTCCTGGGGATATCGAACAGAATTTATGCCGCTAATCTTTTAGGAAGAGGAGAACAAGATGAAAACCAGAGTATTAACATGTGTCTTGGCCCTGGCCTTCAGTACAGGGTCGGCAACGGCGGGTTTTTGTGCCAGCGCGCTCAAAAAGACGGTGGCTGTTTTTGAATTCAAGAATGATTCCGGTTACTCAAGCATAGCGAATCTGGGACGGGATTTCTCCACCCAGCTCTCCGACGCGCTGGTGCAAAGCGGCAAATTCGTTGTCTTGACCCGTAAGGATCTGGATGTGGTCATGGCCGAACAGGACCTCGCCGCCAGCGATCGTATGGCTAAATCCAATACCGCCAAAGTTGGCAAAATTGTTCCGGCTCAAATTTTGATCAAGGGGCAAATCACCGAATTTGAAGAAAACACCAGCGGCGGCGGGCAGGGGCTCTCCATCAAAGGGATTTCCCTGGGCATGAAGAAATCCTCCGCCCATATGGCGGTCATTATCCAATTGATCGATTCCACGACGGGCGAGATCCTTGAATCCAAACGGGTAGAAGGGGATGCTTCCGGCGGGGGCTTAAGCATTGGCTACAGCGGAGTGGTGGATGTCAATTCTTCTAGCTTTAAGAAGACGTCGCTTGGCAAGGCGGTCCAGGTCACCATTGATCAGGCGGTCAATTACCTGGCTAAGAAATTATCCGCGCTGCCTTGGCAAGGCAAAGTCGTCGCTGTCAAGGATGGGTTGGTGTATGTCAACTCCGGGGAGACCACGGGAGTCCGGGTGGGAGATGCGTTTGCGATTTACAAGGAAGGCGAAGCTTTGGTCGATCCGGACACAGGGATGAATCTCGGCAGCGAAAAAACAAAGGTCGCGGATGTTAAGGTCAACGACGTGCAAGAGAAGTTTTCTAAGGCGCAGGTGACTGGCGGCAAAATCGAAGGCATTGCCAAAGGCGACATCGTCCAAGAATAAGTTAAGCCAAGCAAAGGGGAGGCCATGAGAATCTTCTTCGTCATTATTATTTTGATCGGGGCGGCCGGCTTAAACGGTTGCGAAACCGTGAAAGAAGGAGCCACAGCGACCGGCAGTGTGGTGGGCAAAGGAGCGGACGCCATCGGCGGAGTCACCGAAGGCGCTGCGGAAGGATATAAAGGGAAAGACGTGACCGCTGACAATCCGTACGGGCGGTAGGATTTTTGCGCAACCATGATCCCCAACGAACTGGAACTGATGATTACCCGTGTTTTCAACGTCCCCTGGGAGACGGTGTTCAAAGGATGGACGGAGCCGACACATGTGCTCCATTGGCGGGGGCCCAGTCAGTTTACTGCCCCATTTTGCCAGATTGATTTTCGCGAGGGGGGGTTCCATTTATGCATGCAGGCCCCGGATGGCAAGAAGTATTGGAACCAAGGGGTTTATCGGGAGATCGTGGTTCCGGAGAAAATCGTGTCGGTCATGGATTTTTCAGATGCACCTGGCAATACCCTCAAACCCACGGATTATGGCATAGGTCCGGATTTTCCTTCTGAAGTGAATGACACGGTGACATTTCGCAGGTGGGAAGGCCATAAAACATAATCTTGTTTGCATCGCAACACACCCATTTGGATCTCAAAGTATTACAGGGAATATGCCGGATGGAACCAATCGCTGGATAAACTGGAGAAATATTTAGGAACATGATTAATAAGGAGAAAAAAGATGATTAACAAAATTCTGCTTAGCATGGCCGTCATCATTGGCGGACTGTTGATCGTGATTGCCACTAGGCCGTCGGATTTTCAGATCACCCGGACCGCCACTATGCACGCGACACCGGCGGAAGTCTTTGCGCAGGTCAATGATTTTCACAAGTGGCAAGCTTGGTCGCCCTGGGCCAAACTCGATCCCAATGCCAAGACGGTGTACGAAGGTCCATCCGCAGGCCCCGGTGCCATTTTTCGATGGGCGGGCAATGACCAGATTGGCGAAGGAAGTGAAACGATTGTGGAGAGCCGTCCCAATGAATTGATCCGGATCACTTTAGAGTTCATAAAACCGTTTAAAGGCACGAACACAGTTGAGTTTACTTTTAAGCCTGAAGGTCCTCACACGACTGTTACCTGGAGCATGTTTGGGAAAGATAATTTTATAGGCAAGGCCATGGACTTACTTATGGATCGCGACAAGCTCGTGGGGGGGCAGTTTGAACAAGGGTTGGCAGATTTAAAGTCCGTGGTTCAGAGTAAATAGTGGCTTCCTGTGGGTAGCGTCTCCGCCGTTAATCCCCCGTAGTTTAGCTTTTGCTTTTTAAATCGCCTGTGGTATTCTTTAACGTTTCCCTGACGATCACAACCGGCGGTGTCTTGACGCCGTAAGGATTGCTATTTTGTATGGCGCTCATTAGTTTACAGGAAATCAGTTTGGCATTTGGTGGACCGCTGGTCTTTGACTCCTTAAGCCTGCAGTTGGAGCCGGGCGAGCGGGTGGCTTTGTTGGGGCGCAATGGGGTGGGCAAAACCACTTTAATGAAAGTCATGGCCGGCCAGGTGGATATCGACGGGGGAGAGATCATTATCCAAAAAGGCATCCGCGTCACACACTTGCCGCAGGAAGTCCCGCAGGAGATCGAAGGCACCGTGTTTGATATTGTGTTTTCCGGTTTAGGGGAACGCGCCAAACTCTTAAGCGATTATCACCATGTGGCCCACCGTTTGCACACCGAGCACACGCCGCAACTCATCCAGGAACTTGGCCGTTTGCAAACCGAGCTCGACCACACCAATGGCTGGGACTTAGACTCCCACGTCGAGGATGTGCTTTCGCATTTGAAATTGGATGGGGAGACCGATTTTAAGACTTTGTCCGGGGGGCAAAAACGCCGGGTGCTCTTGGCCAAGGCCCTGGTCATCAAACCGGAAATTTTGCTCCTCGATGAACCCACCAACCATTTGGACATCGACACCATCGACTGGCTGGAAGGGTTCTTAAAAAATTATCCCGGCACCGTGTTTTTTGTGACCCATGACCGCATGTTTATGACCCATTTGGCCACCCGCATCCTTGAACTTGACCGCGGCAAAATTTTTAACTGGACCTGCGACTATCAAACTTTTCTGCAGCGCAAACAAATGGCCCTGGAAATTGAATCGGCCCAGCGCGCCGATTTTGACAAGAAGCTCGCCGAGGAGGAGGTCTGGATCCGCAAAGGTGTTAAGGCCAGACGGACCCGGAATGAAGGGCGGGTCAAAGTGCTCGAGCGCATGCGTCAGGACAAGAAGAACCAACGCCAGCAAATCGGTAAGGTGCGCATCCAGGCGCAGGAGGCGGAGAATTCAGGCCATTTGGTCATCAAAGCGGCCCATTTGGGTTTCAGCTATGGGGACCATTGCGTGATCCGGGATTTCTCCACCCAGATTATGCGCGGAGATAAAATTGGCGTCATCGGGGCCAACGGCAGCGGCAAGACCACCTTGCTGCGCATTCTGCTCGGCCAGCTGCCGCCGCACAAAGGCAAGACCCGTTTGGGCACCAATTTGGAAGTCCTTTATTACGACCAATTGCGGGAGCAATTGGATGAGGACAAGACTGTCATTGAAAACGTGACCAACGGCGGGGAGACGGTGACCATCGATGGAAAACCGCGGCATGTGATCGGCTACTTGCAGGATTTTTTATTTACGCCTGATCGGGCCCGCACCCCGGTCAAGGTGCTCTCCGGCGGTGAGCGCAACCGGCTTCTTTTAGCGCGGCTTTTTACCAAACCTTCCAATTTTCTGGTGATGGATGAGCCCACCAATGACTTGGACATTGAGACCCAGGAATTGCTGGAAGAGCTGCTGATGGAATATTCTGGCACCTTGATTTTGGTCAGCCACGACCGCACGTTCCTCAACAATGTGGTCACCTCGACCATAGTGCTGGAAGGCAACGGGGAGATTTATGAGTACGCCGGCGGTTACGATGATTGGCTCGCCCAACGGGGGACAAAATCCAAAGTGGCCAAGCCGCCAGCCATGCCCAAAGCCCAGGACCCGGCCAAACCGTTTGTTAAACGCAAGTTGTCGTTTAAAGAAGAAAAAGAACTGGCGAGTTTGCCTGCTCAAATTGAGAAATTAGAAGCAGAACAAGAAAAATTTTACGCGCTGTTCGCCGACGTGACATTTTATCAAAGAGACCCCCAGGAAGTGGCCGCGGCCCAGGCCCGGGCCGATGTTGTCGTGGGGGAGCTTTATAAAAGCTATCAACGTTGGGAAGAGTTGGAAGCAAACCTCTAAGCTGCCGTACCCCCCTATTATACCTGCGTACAATTGATTATATTTCGATCTTCTCTAATAATAGGTTTCTGGTGAGGAGGTTTTTATGAAAATTCAGAAAAATCAAAAGAGTTATGAATTTACCGAAAAAGAGGGAGGGTCTTCAAAACCCACTCATCATTGGCTGGCCCAATATGAGGAAGAAAGTGATTTCTTAAGCGGAAAGGTCGCGAACGCTTTGCCAGAGTTCCCGGAGGAATAATTTAGTGAATAGAGGCAATAACTTACAAGGAGTTCTTACTATGAAATTACGAAGTATGATATTGGCAATTCTGGCGGCAACTCTTATCAGTTCAGTTGTGTTCGCCCAAGGAACATCGGCTATTGAGGTCAAGATGGCGATGAGAAAACTATGGGAAGACCATATCACCTATACCCGTAATTATATTATCAGCGCCCTGGCTGATCTTCCGGACCAGGACGCGATTGCCCAGCGTCTGCTTAATAATCAAGATGACAT
>JAKFXC010000048.1 GCA_021731625.1 Candidatus Omnitrophota bacterium | reverse complement strand
GCTCAAAGGTCTGCCTTCAGGCTGTCTGTCTCGAAAAGTCATTAGTGGGCATGAGTATTATTATTTGGTCAAACGGCAAGGGTACAATGTTATATACAGCTATCGGGGGATCATCTCATCCGCGGAGATAAACAAGTATGAGATTGCTAAGAAAAAAAGGGAACAATACCGCAAACTCTTATCCAAGGTCAAGAAACAGGTCAAATTTCTAAGAGGAATTTTACGTGGAAAAGAGCCAATATAGTTTGTGCCTGGAGGTTTTGAGGCGTTTTCACAAGGCCGGTTTGATTCATGAGACCATGTTAATCGGAAGTTGGACGACGGTATTTTATAAGATGTATTTCAAAAACTGGCTCAGATTGAGTAAGTTTGTTTTAGTGACGCGTGATTTGGACTTTTTGATAGATCGGCCCAGAAAGAACAGGAAGATTGTTAATATCCCACACTTGTTGGAGGATCTTGGATTTATTGTTTCGTTTAAAGGATCAAAAGGGTACATGAGTTTAGTCCATCCAGATTTGATTATAGAATTTTTAACACCTGAACGGGGTAAAGGTCTAGATCATCCGGTGCCCCTGTTGAATTTGGGAATGAACGCAACGGCGTTGCGGTTTTTGGATTTCTTGTCCAAAGATACGATTCAATTGACGGTGGAAAGTTTTGTTGTCACATTGCCGCATCCTGCACGATTTGCCGTTCATAAGTTGATTGTGGCTCAAAGAAGAACGAACAAAGACAAAGCTCAGAAAGATAATAGAGTTGCGCTAGATATTTTGAACGATTTGATCGATGGTGGCCAAGCGGGACTCATTCGTTCCGTTTATGAGGACATCAGCCCTCGCTGGCGGAAAAAAACAGAAGAGGCCTTGCGAAACCTTGATGGGATTAGAATTTTAGATGTTCTAAATGAGGATGATCGTTGAAAAATTTTGCTATGGGGGATATCCATGGCGCGCATAAGGCAATGCTGCAGTGCTTTGACCGCTGTGGGTTTGATTATGATGAGGATCGTTTGATTGTGCTTGGGGATGTCTGTGACGGGTATCCCGAAGTCCGGCAATCGATCGACGAGCTTCTGAAAGTCAGGCATTGCCAGTACATCATCGGCAATCATGACCTGTGGGCGCTGGATTGGGCCCAGCGCGGCGCAAAACCCGAAATCTGGTTGACTCAAGGCGGTGCGAATACGATCCGTTCGTATGGCGGCGAATCCATGCCTCCCAAGCATGCGGCTTTTTTGCGAGGGGCGCGGGGGTGGCTGAAAGAAGAGGATCGGCTTTTTGTGCACGGGGGCTTTGATCCAAATTTGCCCATAGAGCAACAAGGTTTGGAAATATTGGTCTGGGACCGGACATTATTGCTGGCGGCCCGGCAAAAGCATTTGGCAGGAGAAGAACAACATCAATTCGGCCCCACCAGGGAAATTTTCTTGGGGCATACCACCACCCAGCAATTTCATTCGATGGTGCCGGTGCATTTTTGCAATGTGTGGGCTATGGACACCGGCGCTGGCTGGTCGGGCAAGCTGACCATCATGAATGTGGAAACAAAAGAATACTGGCAGTCGGATGCGACGCCGCAATTGTACGGAAGTCATCAAGGAAGGTAGCGTTGCTTAAACTTTTTTTATTGCTTTTGCTTGTTTCTGGGGATGCCTGGGCCGCGTTGGAATCAAACGAAGTCCAGATGGCGCACGCCCTGGTTAAGCTGGTCAGCGAGCAGGGGGGCGTGCGGCCGTCAGAGGAATTGACAGTTGCGTTATGGTTGCGCATGGATCCCGAGTGGCACGTTTATTGGAGAAACCCCGGCGATTCCGGTTTGTCGCCGTCGATCACCTGGCATTTGCCGCCGGGTTTTAGGGCTGGCTCCATCCATTGGCCCACGCCTCACCGCATCAACCTGGGGCCGTTGACCAGTTATGGATACGAGGGGGAAGTTCTGCTCTTAACTCAGATCCGTGTCCCGCCAGATCTTAAGGAGGCCCCCTACACCATCAATGCCGACGTGAGTTGGCTGACCTGTAAAGTGGATTGCATTCCCGGCAAAGCGCATTTGGCATTAACCCTGCCGCTAGAGGCAGAGAAAAATCCCACCACGCCGGATCCCTGGCAGGAAAAATTTGAACAGACCCGACAGGCCTTGCCCATGCCTTACAGCGCCGGTCCCTTAAGCGCAGGATACACGGGGAAGCAATGGACCATTACCCTCGATAGAAAAATCTCCAGCCTGCCGTCGTTAGAATTTTTTCCTTACAGCGAGACCCTTATTGCCCATGCGGCCCCGCAGGTTTTGACCTGCAAACAAAACAGCTGCAAATTGGTGGTGGCCCGTTCTAATTTATCAACCACGGTGCCGGCAAAACTCGAGGGAATTTTGGTCAGCGAAGGCAAATCCTGGGAAGTGGCCATCCCCGTGGCGGCAGAATCTCCGATAGCGGCCCAGAGCGTGGGTTTTTGGACCGCCTTGATGTTCGCCTTCCTCGGCGGCATCATCCTCAATTTAATGCCGTGCGTGCTGCCGGTCTTGTCCCTGAAAGTTTTAGGGTTGGTTAAAAGTGCCCAGGACCCGCGGACCTTATGGCTAAACGCATTGACGTATGCGCTGGGAGTTATTTTCGCCTTTTGGGTGGTGGCGGGAGCGCTGCTCGTCCTCAAAGCCGCCGGGCATCAGCTGGGCTGGGGTTTTCAATTCCAATCGCCTGCATTTCTCGTGGGCATGGCTGTGCTGCTGTTGGTCCTTGGTCTTAACATGATGGGCCTCTTTGAGGTCCCTGGCATTGCCGTGTCTAAGCCCATTTCCCGTCGGGGATGGCTGGAGCATTTTTCCAATGGCGTGCTGGCAACGGTGCTGGCCACGCCCTGCACCGCCCCGTTTATGGGCACGGCCATTGGGTTTGCTTTGGCCCAACCGCCGCTTTTCGCCATTTTGATTTTTACGTCCTTGGGGGCAGGACTGGCCCTGCCGTTTGTGTTATTGGCCGCATTTCCGAAAGCCCTTAAGTGGGTGCCTAAACCCGGACCCTGGATGCAGACATTGAAAAAGGTCCTGGGCGCCATCATGATTTTATGCGCGGTCTGGCTGGGTTGGATTTTTGTTGTTTCGAAAGGTTGGGCCATCCATGCAACCACCAAGCAGTCTTCTAAAATTCCCTGGCAGCCATTTTCCACGTCGCTGTTGCAGCAAACCTTGGCCCAGAAGCAGGCGGTGTTTATTGATTTTACGGCGGCGTGGTGTTTGACCTGCCAGGTCAATGACCGCCTGGTTTTTGAACAGGACGCGGTGGCGAAAACTTTTAGAGAATATGACATAGTGGCCCTGAAAGCCGACTGGACCAAATACGATCCCGAAATCACCCAGGCCTTGGCGGCCTATGGCAAAAACAGCATTCCGTTGTATGTCCTCTATGTCCCCGGCAAGACCCAGCCGATCATCCTGCCCGAAATCATAACCCCCGGACTGGTTATTGAAACTATCCGCAGTTCGTTGTAAAATACTGCCTTCTTAAACTTAACCGAACAAACAAGGAGCAGATCATGCAAACATTACGATTACTGTTTTTATTGGCAGCCACCGGGTTGTTTATGTGCCCGGCTTTTGCGGAAGTGAGCACTGGCGACGCAGCCCCGGATTTCACCTTAAGTGATGTCGACGGTAAGACGCAAAGCTTGTCGGCCTATAAGGGAAACTACGTGGTCCTGGAATGGTTTAACTTTGACTGCCCTTTTGTGAAGAAGCATTACGATGGCGGCAATATGCAGACATTACAGAAGGAAGCCAGCGCCAAGGGCGTGGTGTGGCTCTCCATCAATTCCTCCGCTAGCGGCAAAGAAGGGAATTATTCCGCCGCAGACACCAAGAAAATGGTGGCTGAGCGTGGAGCATCGCCGTCGGCGGTCATGCTGGACTCCGATGGCGCCGTGGGCAAGTTGTATGGAGCTAAAACCACTCCCCACATGTATATTATCAATCCCGAGGGGGATCTGATTTATCAAGGCGCCATCGACAGCAAAGCCAGCGCCGACGCCGCCGACATTGCCTCGTCTAAGAATTATGTGCGCGCAGCACTCGATGAAGCCATGGCGGGTGAGCCCGTGACGGACGCCACCACCAAATCGTACGGCTGTTCGGTCAAATATTGAATGAAAATTATTTCCTGGAACGTCAACGGCCTAAGGTCTGTCTTAGGCAAAGCATTGTTTAAGGGCTTTGTTGATCACGCCAAGCCGGACTGCCTGTGCCTGCAGGAGACCAAGACCCGCGACAAGGTGCCTGTCGATATCTCCGGGTATGAAGAATATTGGAACCATGCCCAAAAAGCCGGCTACGCCGGCACCGCCGTCTTTACCCGCACCCAACCCAAAGAGGTCACTTACGGCATCGGCATCCCTAAGCATGATGCGGAAGGCCGGGTCATCACCCTGGAATTTGACAAATTCTTTTTAGTCAACGTGTATGTGCCCAATTCCAAGCGTGACTTGGCCCGTTTGCCGTACCGCACCAAAGAATGGGACGTGGATTTCTTAAAATATTTAAAAAAACTCGAGAAGAAAAAGCCGGTGGTATTTTGCGGAGACCTGAATGTGGCCCATAAAGAAATTGATCTGACCCATCCGAAAGCCAATGTGCAGAACCACGGATTTACACCGCAGGAGCGGGCCGGGTTTGACCTCATTGTGAAAGCGGGATTTTTAGACACGTTCCGGGAATTTGAACCTGGGGGAGGGCATTACACCTGGTGGAGCCAGTTTAGCAATTGCCGCACCCGCAACATCGGCTGGCGCATTGACTATTTCTGCATTTCTGCGTCGCTGCGTCCCAAACTTAAAAAAGCCTTTATCCTCAAAGAGGTGATGGGTTCCGACCATTGCCCGGTGGGAATTGAGCTTGAGGTTTAGAATTTCAGCCGTTTGACAGTGAAGTAGGTGATGAAGAATATTCCGGCTTCGATAATCACCGTGGCCGCGGCCGCCCCCCGGTAGGAATAAAAATAAATGAAAAGAAAAATCAGCGGCAGTCCCATCATGGCCATCATGATGTGGATGCGGGAATAAACATCGGTTTTTCCCGCGACTAATAAGAATTGCACCCGGAAGGCATTGGCGCTGATAAAACACACCGAGATGAGCAATAGCCGCAAGGACATGACCGTTGCCGGGTATTCTCCGCCGCACACCATCCGCACAATCCAGGGCGCAAACAAAAAACACAACGGCAGGCACACCGTCGAAATTTGATTGGTGATGCGCTGGATTTGCTGCATCATCTTAAATGCTTTGGGTCTGTTTTTGTGGTAAATTTTACTCAAGCGCGGGAAAATGGCCTGGCTAAAAGAGGCCAGGGGAAAGGTCTGCACCACGCCGGCGATTTTTTCAGCGATGGAGTAAAGCCCGGTCAGGGTGTTGTTGGTCAGCAACCCCACGGTGAAGATGCGCGTGGTGGTGTAGGCGTTGATCGCTACGACGGACAAAAATATGTCCCACCCGGCTTTTAGGTGCGTGCGCACGATGGCATACTTTTGGAATTCAAACCGCACGCCAAAATGGCTAAACACGATGTACATCCCCAAGACGCCCGTGACTAAGGATACGGTCGATTGGATGAGCGGCACGGTCAGGTAATCTTGCGGGCCTTTGACCAAAAAGAGGATGGAAACCGCGTAAACAATGCTGCCGATGATGTTTAAGTCCGCGATGTATTTCATCTTTTCCGTGCCTTGGAAAAACCACACGGGAAATAAGGTGCTGCCCATGACCGCGCCGAAGCTAATGACATAAAGCATCCAATCGTAGCGGAAGCGGGGGATAAAATACACAATGGCGCTGAGTATGGCGAGGCTAATGAGCGCCAGACCAATCTTGGCGATCATCACCGCCGAGAAGATTTCCCGCACCCGGCGGTGCTCATGGCGGTAGAGGGAAATTTCCCGGGTGGCGGAGATCCCGAAGCCGTAATCGGTCAGGATGATAAAATACTGCACAAAGGCCTGGGCAAAAGAGATCAAGCCAAATTTTTCCGGACCAATGACCCGAAAAAGGTAGGGCAGGACAATGATAGGAAGGATGTAGCTGATGGCTTGCAGCCCCGAGAGGGACAGCACATTGCTTAAGACAACCTTGCGTTCCCGCGGCCCTGCCATCCGGTAGGTTTTCTTGATGAGTTTCACCAAAGAACGCATAGGTTTAATGTAACACGCGGGATAAATTCTGGTAATATAAAATCATGCAATTTCCAAAAAATTTTCTGTGGGGCGCTGCCACCTCTTCCTATCAAGTTGAAGGGGACAACCCCAATGCCGACTGGTGGGAGTGGGAGAAGATGGCCGGTAAGGAAAATTCCGGGCGGGCCTGCGGCCATTATGAGCTGTATGCTCAGGATTTTGATTTGGCCAAGGACTTAAACCACAATGCCCACCGCTTGTCCATCGAATGGAGCCGCATCGAGCCACAGGAAGGCAAATTTTCCCAGAAAGAGTTGCAGCATTACATCGACGTGATTTTGGCCTTGAGGGCCCGCAACATCGAGCCAATGGTGACCTTGCATCATTTCACCAGCCCGATATGGCTCAGTGCCAAGCAGGGATGGGAAAACGACCGTGTGGTGCCCTTATTTTTGCGTTTTTCGGATTTCGTGGTGCGAGGGCTGGCCAAACATGTCCGTTATTGGATCACCATCAATGAGCCCACCGTGTACACTTCGCATGCGTATGTCATCGGGGCCTGGCCTCCGCAGCAAAAGTCTTACTGGAAGGCCCGCAGTGTCTATGACCATTTTGTGGCCGGGCACATTCAGGTTTACCGGCGCATTCATCAAATTTACCAAGAATTCCATTTGCCGTCGCCGATGGTCAGCATCTCCCAACATTTGCAGGCCTTTGTGCCCTGCGCGCCTAAGAAAATGAACGCATACGCGGTGTCCTTGCGGGACCAATGGTACAATTTTGACTTTTTGGACCAGATCCGTCGGCAAAAGGCCATTGATTTTATCGGGTTAAACTACTATTCCCGGCAATTGGTGGATGTGCAGCGTTTCGGGATCGGCAACCTGGCCTGGGACGTGTGCAAGAACAACTGCGACCCGGTCAAAAAAAATTCCTTGGGTTGGGACATTTATCCCCAGGGGATGAAACAGGTGCTGCTTAAGACCAAGCGTTTTAACCTGCCGGTCATCATCACCGAGAACGGCATTTGCACGTCCGACGATGAGTTACGCTGGGAATATGTGCACGGCCATTTGAAAAATGTTTATTTGGCCATTCAAGAAGGGGTCAACGTCACCGGCTATCTGTACTGGTCGCTGCTGGACAATTTTGAATGGGACAAAGGCTTTGGCCCGCGTTTCGGATTAATCGATATTGATTACAGCACTTTGAAGCGCACGGTCCGCGACAGCGCCCGCAAGTATGCCGAAGTATGCAAAACCGGCGTTTTGCCGGACAGTCATGTATAATGTGAACATTGCCCGAAAGGATTGTTATGCCTACCCCGAAAATTTGCGCATTTGCCGGCAGCACCCGGCAGGACTCGTTGAATAAGAAGTTGATAAAGATTGTGGGCCAGGGCGCCAAAGCCGCGGGGGCGCAGGTGACCTATGTGGATTTGCGCGATCTTCCTATGCCGCTCTACGACGGGGACCTGGAAAAAGCCCAGGGCTTGCCGGATAACGCCAAGAAATTCAAACAGCTGCTTATTGCGCATCAAGGGTTTTTGATTTCGGCCCCGGAGTACAACAGCGGCATCTCCGGCGTGCTCAAAAACGCCATTGATTGGGCCTCGCGTAAGGAAACCCCTGACGAACCCGACGGTCAATGTTTTAAAAATAAAGTGGCGGGTTTGACCTCTGCCTCGCCGGGCGGTTTAGGAGGGTTGCGTGGTTTGGTGCAGGTGCGGGCCATTTTGGAAAACATCGGCGTTTTGGTTATCCCAACACAAATGGCGGTGCCTAAGGCCCACGAGGCGTTCGGTCCCGACGGCAACCTCAAAGATACCAAGCAACAAAAAGCCGTGGAAAACGTGGGGGCCCTGGTGGCCCAGCTGTTGGTCAAATTAAACCCGTGAATCTAGCTAAAGCCGTATTGATGTGCTAAATTATTGACTATGGCGAAAAAAATCCTCATTGTGGACGACGAAGCGGATCTCATTTTCATGATCAAGGCCGTGTTGGAAAAAGACGGCTATGAGGTCGTTTCCGCCACCGACGGCAACGCGGCCTTGAAACTCCTTAAGACGGTGGTGCCGGATTTGATGATTGTGGATTTAACAATGCCGATGATGAGCGGCTGGCAATTGAACATGAAGGTGCGGCAAGACTCGCGTTTTAAAAATACCCCCATTATTGTCCTAAGCGGTTTGATTGAGCAGGACTCCACCCCCGAGAAATTCGAACTGGCCAGCGCCTACATGGTCAAACCCTTCGACGTATTCAAACTGCTGGAAAAGGTCACCGAATTGCTTAAGTGAACCCAAAAATTGAAGTCAAAATCGGTGACATCACCACCGAAGCCGTGGATGCCATTGTCAATGCCGCCAATACCGCGCTCCTGGGCGGAGGAGGTGTGGACGGGGCCATTCACCGCGCCGCGGGGCCGAAACTTTTGGAGGAATGCCGTCGCTTAAACGGATGTCTGACCGGCCAAGCCAAATTGACCAAAGGATATAACCTGCCGGCCAAATTCATCATCCATACCGTGGGTCCAGTCTGGCACGGAGGCCGTCAAGATGAAGCCGCCCTGCTGGAATCTTGCTATAAGACTTGTCTAGATATTGCCCAGGCCAAGGGCATTCAAACCATAGCCTTTCCGGCCATTAGCACCGGCGTCTACCGTTTTCCAATCGCAATGGCGGCCGGTATTGCCGTGAAGGAAGTTATCCAAGGGCTCCAACAGAATCTGCAATTAAAGAGGGTCATTTTCTTCTGTTTTAATGACCAAAATTGCCAGGCCATCCAATCCGCCTTAACTGACAGCGATTTGGCTAAATTATCATAACATATTATAAATAAATGAGTTAAGTGCATACTGCGACGGGGTTGATTTTTGCTCGGGATGGTGTATACTTGAAGTGGTAGAGTAAGACTGTCTATCGACAATGGCAAACCCATCGTAAGGTGGGGACGCAAAGCTGAGGGTCCTTGGGGGGTTATCCTAAGGATAGTCTGGCCGCCGAAAAGACGAGATTCAAAGAACTTATTATGTCTGTCTATTCGTGCGGCCTAATCCGAAACTGGATTAGGCCTTTTAATTTAGGAGGGAGTCGCATATGTCTAAAAAAATACTTCTCATCGATGATGAACGGGAAGTGGTGCAGATTATGCGCAAGCAGATTCAGACTGCGGGTTATGAGGCGCATGTGGCCTATAATGGTGAAGAGGGCTTGAAAGCGGCCCAGCGCATACACCCGCATTTGATTTTGACCGACATTGCCATGCCGGTCATGGATGGCATTGTGTTTTACTACGAGCTTAAAAACCGGCAGGACTTAAGCCATATCCCGGTCATTGTGGCCTCGGCGTATGGGACCACAGAAGCTAAAATGCGTGATTTGGGCGTCAAAGATTTCTTGATCAAGCCCTTTGACAAAGACACCTTATTGGCGAAGCTGGGTTCTTTCTTTGACGGGCAAAAGGCCTACCGCATCTTGATCGGCACCAAAATGGTGTATTTGACCAAGAGCATTTTGGATGAGACGGGTGATGTGGCCCAAAAATTGGACATTCAGATGACCAATGACGCGCGCACGGTGGTGCATGAAGCGGTGTGCCTGAAGCCGGACATGATCATTTTGGACCTGGACTTATTTATCGCCCCCAGCGCCGGTGAGATTGTGGCCCAATTGCGGCAGCAGCCGGACTTGAAAGAGACCAAGATCCTGCTGATGCGTAGCATGATGGTGGACCTCACCGCCTCGGGGCAGTTGATCAATAACCAGATGGACATTGCCCGCTGTTTGGACAACGGGGCCAGCCATTATGTGGGATATTTAAACCGCGACGCCTTTTTGTCGATCGTTCAGGAGTATTGCGGTTAAGCAAGGGGCGTGGTAAAATGGAAAAAAAAGGGGAGGGATATATGTTTAAGAAAATCGTTATGGTGGTGACCGCGTTACTCTTCGTTTGTTCAGGGCCGTTGTATGCCCGGCATAAAGATCATAAGGACATGGACAAAGGGAAATGGGAGATGATGAAAGGCAAGATGATGGATGGCAAAATGATGGACCGTAAAATCGTGGCCACGTCCGACGGCGGTGTCGTCATCGTCTGCTGCGGTAAGATGATGAAGTATGATAAAGATTTGAATTTAGTCAAGACCGTTGAGCTGCACATGGACATGGGCGAGAAAATGTGCCCCATGATGGACAAAGACAAGAAGCACGATCACAAATAATTTCTCCGCAACATCCCGCAGGGGGGCGCTGGCAGGTGCCCCCCCTATTTATGCTCGATAACTTCCTGCACCGGAAAACGCACTTTGGCTTTTGACGCCTGGGCATCATCCTTGGCCCGGTAACCGGCCGTGGCCACACATAGCGTGCGGTAGTCCTTGGCAATCCCTAAAATTTTATCGTATTGCGGTGGATCAATTCCTCCCATCGGGCAGGTGTCTATCCCCAACATGGCCGCCGAGGTCAGAAAATTCCCCAGGGCAATATAGACCTGCGCCGTGGACCAGGCGTTAAGGTCCAAGCTCGAGTTTCCAATGTGCCCGAGCATGGTTTGCTTAAAACCTCTAAGTAAAGCAGCGTCAATCTTCCTCACCTGGGCGATGCGTTCAATATAATGTTCCACATCGGTGGGGCTTAATTCTTTTTTGCGGGCAAAAACCACCATGTGCGAGGCATCGGTGATTTGGCTTTGGTCCCAGGAAGCGGCGCGCAGACGTTTACGCAGGGCGGGGTCATCGACCACAAAAAATTTCCAGGGCTGCAGGCCGTAGGAGGAGGGGGTTAGTACCAAAACTTGCTCAAGGGTTTCCCAGATCTTCCTAGGAATTTTACGGGCCGGGTCGAATCTTTGGGTGGCGTAACGCCAACGCAATTGTTTTAACAATTCCTGAGAATTCATTCTAATATTTTAATGACGTTCAGATTTCCAGTCGAGGGTCGATTGAGTTTGAGGACGCATAGAAGCTCTTAAGGACAATCCGCGGGGCAATTAATGTGCGTTTCACCAGGATCACAGCTATTATTCCCATCAGCGCAAGTATTGCATATAGCGGTCATTCCCAATTGACCGGAGTATATGTTTACATTACTTCCTGGTGCAAAACCGGACGGAAACGCAGGGAATTTACACCCTGAAGCGCAGGGGCATGGAACACAGTATAGCCTTCCTTCCCAAGATCCTACGAAACAAGAGTTACCTTCAATATACGTGACAAAATTTTGCCCCTGATTAGGACCTGAACCCTGTGGTAAACAAGGCGTGGGATTAGGTGCTCCAGAATAACATTGGGTGCGGTTATTGGTTTGATTAATACCCTTACTTCCTCCCCCCCTAAAACAAAAACCAATGGCCACGTCATTTATACGTGGACAGGTAAGTTGAAGACAGTCGGGTGGATTGGGATTTCCGCCGAATCGTATGTCGACCACCGTCAAGCCCACTGGAATATTGTCATTGTATCCGTTGGTAGCACAACTCAATAGACAGGGCGGCACGCCCACATTTCGGGGATTGCTACAGTCAATTTGACACCCTCCCGGCGTCGGAATGTACAAAGGGCTGCACCAAGCTTCGCATTTGTCGGCCGGGTTTGTGGTGCTGCAAGCCGCGGCATTGGGCAGGAAAGTCACGTCGGTATCGTTTTGCAGATTGGTGCCATTGTTGGGACAGCGGTTGGTGATGATGTTGCCATCTAGGTCTAATGCGGGATTGACATCCTGGTCCGTGTCCGGCGGCCAGAGGCATTGCGGATAACAATTCCTGTCTAAATCAACTTCCGGCCCCTGATCATCCAGCTGGCAGGCCACGAACGTTTCGCCGGTCCCGCAGGTAAACACAAAGATACGATCTCCCAGTTGGCAGGGGGTATGGTAACCGGAGGGAGGAGGATTGGCATACGGCCCCGGCAAAACCATTCCATCTCGCCAACATATGCCGCGTTGGGCGACATCGCAACAACTCACGTCAGGCACGCATTGAAAACCCAATTTACACCCCTGCGGTATGCACACTCTCTTCTTAGCGCGTTCCAGCGGCTGGCAGCCCTGGTCGCCGCAAATGCCGCCCTCCAGCTCGCACTTGCAATCTTGGGGTTCAATGTCTATATTAGTTTGGATAAACCGGTCGCTGGCGGAGTCTTGAATGGAGTCGTCGAAAAGCTTAAAATGGGCTTTAACAGAATTTAGCACATAGGGACCGCCGACCAAAATGCCCAGCATCACTAAGAAGGCAATGACGGTCCACTCGAGGGTCGATTGAGCTTGAGGACGCATACGCATAGTACACTAAAAGTATATCTTATAAGAGAGGACTATTCAAGGGAGCAAAATGATTTTACCGGTATTATTTCTAGAACGATTAAAAGCCATTTTGCCACCGGACTTCGATGTCCAAGCTGGTTTTGGCCCCCGGTTATTCCGGTCGTTTAGGGTCAATACCCTTAAATTCAGCCCGGAAGAAGCGGAAAATTTCTTCAAAAACCAGGCCATTCCATACGAATGGGCGCTTGCGTACGGCCCTGCTCTTATCGTCGCTGCGGAGGCAGCCAACCAAGTCCTGGGATCGGCTTTGGCTGCGGAAGGCAAGGTGCTGGCGCAGGGGCTAGAAAGCATGTTGGCCGTGCGGGCTCTGGATCCCCAGCCTGGCCACGCGGTTTTGGATTTGTGTGCCGCTCCAGGGGTCAAGACTAGTCAAATCGCCGCCTTGATGGGCAATGGGGGCCGGCTTTTGGCCAATGAACCGGTGCGCAGCCGGCTGTACCGGTTGCATGCCCTGATGAAGCTCATGGGTGCCCAGGCAGCGGTGACCTCGAAAGACGGACGTTTTTTTCGTTCCCGCGAGCTTTTTGATCGCATCCTCGTTGATGCGCCCTGCAGTTCCGAAGGGCGGTTCCGGGTGGGCGAACCAAAAACATTCGGCTATTGGAGTACGCATAAAATCCACGAAATGGCCCATAAGCAAAAAGGTTTGCTGCTAAATGCCAGCCGATTACTTAAGCCGGGCGGCGTGTTGGTGTACGCCACGTGCACCTTTGCCCCGGAGGAAAATGAGAGGGTGGTGGAATGGTTGCTCAAGAAGACGGCGGGTGCTTTGAAGCTGCAACCTTTGCATTTTCCCGGGGTGCCTACCTACCCTGGGCCCCTGGAAGGTTGCCTGCGCGTTTTACCCACCGCACGGACGGAAGGATTTTTTCTTGCCAAGTTTTCAGCTTGACCTGGACGGATAATTGTATGAAAATGACCAGAATGACTTTTAAAGGCGTTATTTTTTGTATGACCGCCTGCTTCCTCATCGGCCATGCGGGAGTGACCATTGCCGACAGTATTGACGAGAAGGAAATTTCTTCGGCACCTGCTCCGGTCCGGGTCACTCTGGAAGTCAATGCGGTGCAGATAGTCCTCAATGACGAGCATCGCCAGGGGGTGGACTGGGAAGCCATTGTTTCGGATTTCCACACGCTGCAGCTTAAAAAAGAAGAACAGATGCTTTGGGACGACAACCGGTTCCCGGTCAGCATCGGGACTGTTTCGGAAGAAGACTACGCGGTATTGTTGGACGCGCTAGACACCGTCGGGAAGATGGGCCAGTTTGCCCAGCCGCCGATGGATTTGGCCAAGGCCAAGAACCAGAACATTGACATTACCTTCGGCTCAGGCAAGACCGCCGTCGACATCCGTCTGAAAGCGGTGTGGACCAATTCCGCCAAGACCGGACCGCTGCTGTATATCGAGCCGCAGTTAGGCGTCCTGCGTAAAGAAGACGGTCGTCCGGTGGCAGTGACTTTAAAAGGCCGCACCAAGGTGGCATTGCAAGAACGTTCCACCATCGTCATCGGCTCCATTTTTTCCGAGCAGGAAATCACCAAAACGCATAAATTTCCATTGCTGGGCGACTTGCCTTTGGTTGGTTTGGTGTTTCGCAACCAGGGCCGTTGGGTGGAAAAGACCGAGACCATTATTTTTTTGACGCCGCTGGTTAGCTGGACCGAAGAACCAGCACCGAGTGATAAGGGATAGTCCTTGCAGATCTGGCATAAATTAACGGCAATCGTTTTGATGATGGTTCTGCATGGATGCGCTGCCCCGCGGCCCAGCTTGCCTCCACCGGTGACCGGTATTGCTCTCAATGACGTATGCAATCGCTACAATGTCACCTGGCAATGGGACGGGGTCACTCAAGTGGTTATCTTGGAATACAAAGGCAGCAAAGCCAAAGCGCTGGTGGGCAGCAATTTGGTCATGTTTGGCAAGGAGCGCATTCAACTGAGCGTTCCGGTCAAACGCGTCAACAGCACGATTTATGTACCGGAGGATTTTGAATCAAAAGTGCTGGAGCGTTTCGGGATAAGGCCGGGGCCCCCGGGAATCGCCGTGAGCTGGTCGCGGTTAAAAGTGCGCACGGTGGTCATTGACCCTGGCCACGGCGGCAGAGACCCCGGGGCCAAGGGCGTGTCAGGCAGCCTGGAAAAAAATGTGGTGCTCGACATTTCCAAGCGCATCAAGTCGATCCTTGAGAATGTGGGGATTAAAGTCATCATGACCCGTCACCGGGATGAATATGTCACTTTGGAAGAACGCACTGAAATGGCCAGCAAAACCGATGCGGATTTATTTTTAAGTGTGCACGCCAATGCCAATCCCGTGTCCAGCATCCAGGGTATGGAAGTCTATGTTGTCAAGACCCGCAATAAGCAGGATTTGGAAGAAGAGCAGCGGAATAAAAATGAGAAAATTTTTGTAAAACGGATGAGCCCTCGGGATCCTTCCCTGGTCAAGGGGATTATTACGGACATGATGTATCAGTCTAAAGTGGCTCAATCCGCCTTGCTTGCCCAGGCCATGGCTAGCCAGGCGTCCGCATATGCCGACACGTCTAACCGGGGAGTTCGCCCCTGCCGGTTTTTTGTGGTGCGAAACACTTTGATCCCGGCAGTGTTAGTGGAAGTAGGGTTTCTGACCAACCGTTCGGAAGAGAAAAAACTTAAATCCTCGGTGTACCGCCAGAGAATGGCGGAAGCCATTGCCCGCAGTGTTGTCCGTTATGCCAACGATTGATGCCAACAGCCCCATTGGGGTCTTTGATTCTGGTTTGGGTGGTTTGACGGTCGTCAAACAGATCATCCAGTTTTTGCCGAATGAACAAATTGTTTATTTCGGCGACACCGCCCGCGTGCCTTACGGTGCCAAATCGGCCGAGACCATCATCCGCTATTCCCGCCAGATCGTCGGTATTTTGCGCAAGCACCGGGTCAAAATGATTGTGGTGGCCTGCAATACCGCCTCGGCCCTGGCCTTGGAGGTGCTATGCAAAGAATCGCGTCTGCCGATCATTGGGGTGATCGGCCCCGGGGCCACCAAAGCAGCGCGCTCGACAAAAAGAAGGAAAGTTGGTATCATAGCAACTTCCTCGACGGTCAGGAGTGGCGCTTATGCCGCCCGGATCCGGCGGCTGGATAAGACTATCCAAGTCTTTAGTCAGCCGTGCCCATTGTTTGTGCCGCTGGTGGAAGAAGGGTGGCTCGACCATGAGGTCACGCATACGGTGGCCCGCGAGTATTTGAAGGCTTTAAAGAAATCCGGGGTGGACACGCTGATTTTAGGGTGCACCCATTATCCGCTGCTTAAAAATGTTTTGCATTCGGTGATGGGGCCGAAGGTGATGCTCATCGATTCCGCCGAGGAGGTGGCGGCCCAGGTGCGGCGGATACTAATCGAGAATCAGATGCTGCGCACGCGCCTCTCGCCGCTGTCGCACAAATTTTTAGTCAGCGACGAGCCGCAAAACTTTAAACGCCTGGCCCAACGGTTTTTAGGCGGGGGGGTCAAGGAAGTGCATCTATGCCATGTTTAAATTAAAAGTCAAAGACCATATCGCCGCGTCCCATATCTTAGTCGGATACGAGGGGCCGTGCAGCAAATTGCACGGGCACACCTGGCAGGTCGAGGCCACGGTCGGTGGCAACCAATTGGACCAAGTGGGTTTGCTGGCCGATTTTAAGACCCTCAAAGGCAAACTTAAAGACGTGCTGATGCCCCTCGACCACGCGCATTTAAATGACCTGCCTGCCTTTGCCGGCGTGAACCCATCGACGGAGCATCTGGCCAAATATATTTACACCCAATTAGCCCCCGCCGTCGCCCCTCTAGAACTTGAATCCGTCCAGGTGTGGGAATCCGAGACTGCCAGCGTTACCTATGGACAATAATGGGACTGTGGTGGGTTGGACTGCGGTGACTGCGGTGGACCGTTTCTGCGTGGGCCCTTCTCACACAACAGCTTCTGATAGAAGTGTCCCCCCTCTATGAATAAATCGATTGTACTTTTGTCAGGAGGCCTTGATTCTTCGACCACTTTGTATTTTGCCAAATCAAAGGGGTATAGCTGCCACTGTTTAATTTTTGACTATGGGCAGCGGCATAAAAAAGAAATTGCCGCGGCCAAACTTATTGCCCGGGCCTCCGAGTGTCCTTTGGAGGTGGTGCAGATCGCCTTGCCTTGGAAGGGTTCCGCCTTGCTAGACAAGGCGATACAACTTCCGAAAAACCAAAAGCTTGGCCGTACGGGTATTCCTCCCACGTATGTTCCAGCGAGAAACATTATTTTTTTGAGTTTTGCGGCCTCGTATGCGGAAGCGATCGGGGCTCGTCATATTTTTATCGGTGCCAACGCCGTGGACTACTCCGGCTATCCGGACTGCCGGCCCGATTTTATGCGCGCCTACCAGGCGATGCTGGCCAAGGGTTTGAAAGCGGGTGTGCAAGGTAAGGGCATCCAAGTCGAAACGCCGCTCATCCATTTGAGCAAGGCCCAAATCGTGCGGTTGGCCAGGAAATTGGGCGTGCCCACGGAAAAGACCTGGTCATGCTACCAGGGCGGCGCCAAACCCTGCGGAGTTTGCGACAGTTGTAGACTGAGGGAGAAAGGGTTTAATTCTGTCAATTCGGTGCGACCCACCCTAACCCGAACTAATCTGCAAAAAAGGTCCTCAGGACAACCAAAATGACCGCTAAAATCCTGGAAGTCTTCCGTTCCATTCAAGGCGAGGGGCCGTATGCCGGCACGGCCCAGGTCTTCGTGCGCTTTTTTGAATGCAACATGCACTGCGTGTGGTGCGACACGCCGGCGTCCATCGGCGATACGTCGCGCAAATACCAAGACATTCAGGGCAAAGACCTGCTGCGGCAAATAGAAAGTTTGTACGACGGATGCCATTCGGTCAGCATCACCGGCGGCGAACCGCTGCTGCAGCAGGATTTCTTACGCGCATTTTGTCCCGCCCTAAAGCGCGCCAGAAAGAGGGCCTATTTGGACACCAACGGCACCTTGCCAGATGCGCTTAAGGAAATCATCAAAGAGATCGACATCATTGCCATGGACATCAAACTCCCATCCTCGACAAAACAGCGGGCCTACTGGCAGGAGCATAAAGATTTTTTAAAGATCGCCAACCGCAAAGAAGTGTTTATTAAGGCAGTCGTGTCTAACGAAACTAGCGCAGAGGACGTACTCAAGGCTGCCAAACTCGTCGCCGGCATTGACCCCGGCATCCTTTTTATCCTGCAGCCGAATTATTTGGACATGAAAAATGGCATTATCGAACAATGCGCCGCCCATCAGAAATCCTGTGCAAAAATTCTTAAAGACGTTAGAATATTGCCCCAGTTGCATAAATTTCTGAAGGTGCGTTAATATGAAAAAAATCAGCTCCTACGAAGGCCGGCAGAAACACGTGCGAGCCATGCGCATGCCGGAGATTGAAGTCTGGGCAAACCAGTACGCCGGGCGCGATTTCGTCGTCGATCTGGACATTCCGGAATTCACCTGCATTTGCCCTAAAACCGGCTTGCCGGACTTTGCGCTGATCAAAGTTTCTTACCAGCCGGCCAAAGTTTGCCTGGAGCTTAAGTCGTTAAAGATGTATTTGATCCAGTACCGCCAGCTCGGCATTTTTCATGAACATTTGGTCAATCGCTTGCTGGATGATTTTGTTAAAGCGTGCCGGCCCCGCTGGATGAGGGTGGACGTCGTCATGAACCCCCGCGGCGGCATTGGCACCAGCGTGTCCGCCGAATACAAAAAGAAATAAATCGTAAAGGAACCCATATGCCACGTCCCGACGGACGCAGACCTAATCAAATGCGTCCCATCAAAGTCACCAAGGATTACCTGAAACATGCCGAAGGTTCGTGTTTGATTGAATTCGGCGAGACCAAGGTCATTTGCTCGGCGTCCGTCGAAGAGGGCGTGCCGCCATTCTTAAAAGGCAAGGGCGAAGGTTGGGTGACGGCCGAGTACGGCATGTTGCCGCGTTCCTGCACGTCGCGCATCCGCCGGGAAAAATCTTCCGGCCGCACGGAGGAAATCCAGCGTTTGATCGGCCGCTCTCTGCGGGCGGTCACCGACATGGCCAAACTGGGAGAAATCACCGTCCGCATCGATTGCGATGTCCTCCAGGGCGACGGCGGCACCCGCACCGCGGCGATCACCGGCGGGTTTATCGCGCTGGCGGACGCCATTGTATGGATGCGCAAGCAGGGGAAGGTGGGCTTGCTGCCGCTTAAAGATTATGTGGCGGCCGTCAGCGTCGGAGTTTCGAAAGGCGTGCCGGTTCTGGATTTAAATTATGTCGAAGACTCCAAAGCCGAAGTGGACATGAACATTGTGATGGTGGGAGACGGCAAATTTGTGGAAGTGCAGGGCACTGGCGAGGGAGGCACTTTCTCCGACACTCAAATGTCGGTCCTCTTTGCCCTGGCTAAAAAAGGCATCAGAGAACTGATCGCGCTCCAGAAAAAGAATTTGCCGGGGCTTTCTTTATGAAGCCGGAGTTGCTTGTGGCCTCTCGCAATACAGGCAAAGTGGCTGAAATCAAAGAACTTTTAAGCGATCTGCCGTATAAAATTACTTCCCTGTTGGATTATCCCCATCTCCCCGAGATCGTCGAGGACGGCCGCACCTATACGGAGAATGCATTAAAGAAGGCTGTCGGCATTGCCAAGGCCTCTGGGAAAATGGCCGTGGCAGATGATTCCGGCATCGAAGTCAAATTTTTGGGCAATCGTCCGGGGATTTATTCTGCCCGTTTTGCCGGGGCACATGCCAGCGAGAAGGATAAAAACCGCAAATTATTTTCTTTGCTCAAAAATGTACCCATGGCGAGGCGCCAGGCCCGCTACTGTTGCGTGATTGCATTGGCGGACGCCAAAGGCCGGCCCATCGGAGTGGTGCAAGGCACCTGCAGCGGCTACATCACCAAGGAGGAACGGGGAAGCAATGGTTTTGGATATGACCCGTTGTTTCTGCTCAAGCGCTACAACAGGACATTTGGCGAGCTCCCCGCATCGCTGAAGGCCAAGATATCCCACCGCGCCCGCGCCCTGCGGAAGCTTAAGAAGCTAATTAATAAGAAAAAATAGGGGCCAGCCCCCTATTATTCCCTATTTGTGAATAAGGGGGGAATAATAGGGGGCTGGCCCCTATTTTTTCTACTACTTATTAATCAGCGGGATGACGGTTTTAATGATGCTGTTGATGACCTGCGGCATGGAAATCTTCTTTTCAAATTTGGGGTCATGCACATTGCCGTAAATGCGGATCTTTAAGGTCCCCAGCACGTCTTCCGCCACCGACGGGATCAAACCGGAACTCAAGTCCGGGACCACGTTTAAGTCGCAATTTTCTTCAGAGTCTACCCACCCTTCGGTGAGCAATACCAGGCTCGGGCTTTTTAAACGCAAATTGTCTGTGGTCACCCGCCGGTTCTCAAGCACAAAATTTCCTTCCACCTCGGTGATCATGACCTGCCCCAGGCGCAGGACTTCATTGAGCACCCCCAAGAGGCCCTTGAACAATTTAAACTCGGTCAGGAACCCGTCCCGAATGGCCAATGAGCCCTTGGCTTCCGCGTTTAGGAGGTCGTTCATGCTTCCCTTGCCCACGCTGGTCAAATAAAATTTTCCGTTGAGCTCCTCGGATTTCCAATTGGGGATGGCCATTTTCAATTTCTGCAGGTCCAGAGCATCGACATTGAGCGCCAGCTCAAACGGCATGGAAGGCACGGACAAATCCCCGCTGCCCACCGCATGAATCTTCCCGTCATAAGCAATGCCATCTAACGTGAAATTATTTATTTTTTGTTCGCTCTGGTTGAGATGGATGGCCAGATCATTAAAGAGGTATCCCCACAGTGACACCGACGGGCTTGTCATTTTGGCGGTGGCGGTCCACTTTTTCCAGTCAGACAACGGGCCCTTGATGGAAGTTTCGATGTTGACAGCGCCTTCGGCCGCGGCGGCCTGGAGCGCCATCTGTATCTGCTCAGGCAAGAAGTTCGGCAAATCGTCCAAGGACAGGGAAATTTTGCCGGTGATATCTAAATCGGGGGACTTGCCAGGCGGCACGGCCACATCTCCGGTCAAGCCAAAGCCGATGTTAAAATATCTGCCATCGAGGGTCTGGAAGTGCACAATATCGCCCGCCTTAGCAAAGGTGGTATCCAAACGCACGTCCTCGCCCTCTAGAGAGGTTTTGACCCGGGGATTTTTGAAATCGTTTAATTCGCCGGTCAAGGTGTAGCTTTTGCCCAAATACTCGGCGGTAAAATTCCTCCATGTCAAGGACGTGGGGGTGCCCAGCACGTTGCCGGAGACCTTGCTGATGCTTTGCTTTAACTTAGCGCTGGAAAAGGCCCCGTCTCGGATATCGGCTTGGATGTTGATCCTCCCGTTTAAGGGATCAGCCGCCAGGCCCTGGAACTGCAGGGCAAAGCCGGCCTCGCCGCTGGTTTGCAATTCATATTCCTCAAAGAGTTGAGGCAGGATCGTTTTTAACTTAGCTAGGTCAATGCGGTCGCTGGTCAAATCGGCGTTGATCGTCGGAGATTTAAAATTCAGCACCGTCGCGGCCCCTTTGACCAAGGTTTCCATCGCCACCAGAGACAACGAGCGAAGGCTGACTTGGTCGGTCTTAAATTCGCCTTCCGCCTGGATTTCGGTAAAAGGGCCGAACGGAAACCCCAGGGCCTCGGCATGGTGCAGGGTGAAATCTCCTCCGTAACTAAGTTGCGCCGGGGCATCCAGAGGGTATACTGCCTCGAGGGTAAAATCCGTTTCCGCCACCAGGCTTTTTTGGTCCCCTAGGTCCATTTCCCAATTGTTAAGCTCTCCGGAGGTTTTGAAATTAACGACATTGTTTTTAACCGTCAGCGCCACGGCGGGCAGTTCGACGCTGCCGTCGATTTTTATCTGGGGGGCTGCCGTCAGCTGCATTTTTTCAACCAAAATTTTCCCGCCCGCGGCGACACTGCCGTCATCTTGCACGTTTAGCGTCAGGCCCGAGAGGGTCAAGTTGCCTTTAAAGCTGCCGTTTTTCCAGTTGACAGCCAGTGGGGAACCGGCCAGGCTGCCTTTGAGCGTTGTGGCATGCGCCGTGACTTCACATTGATGGACATTGACCTGCAGGTTACCGCGGGCATCCACCTCGCCGCTGGTTAACTGCCCGTTGCGGACTTGAAAATCGCCTCTAAAACTCAACGGCCCATTGCGGTAGACGAGGTCGGCATTATTCGTTTCCACATCCCCGGCGATGTTTTGGCCATTGACGGTCATATTTAAATCATTGAGCGTAAAGGCCCCATGGGCGCTCGTCACGTCTTTGCTGTATTTTACTTCGGCATTCAGCTCGCGGACTAAGCCAGACTTAAAATCTAGTCCTTTGATCGGTGGGACCAACGCCAAATAATCGGCGGGTTTAATGTTTTTAATCAGGGCCTGGCCCTGGAAGACTTGGGACAGGGGCTGATAGGTTCCTTCCAGGGCAAGGGCCCCTTTGCGTTTCGGCAGGTCGGCGGCAAATTTAAAACTGACCCCTTTAAATGACAGGCCCGCGTTCAGGTCGACATGGTCAAAGAATTCCGACCATTCTTTGCCATAGGCCACATCATCCAGCCGCACTTTGCCTTCGCTAAAGCGGACCCCTCCGACGCTGATGGCCACCGGCAAAGGCTGGTCGTTTATCGATGCCGGCCTGGCCAGCAAATCGGTGAAATTCCATTCATTGTCGGTAAAGTGGATGAGGTGGACAGAGGGCTGCACAAGATCGATGGAAGGGATGGTGATGCGCTGTTGTTTGAAGCCCGGGATCCACACAATGCTTAAAAAAATCGTTTGGGCCTGGAAAAACACCTGGTCAGAATCTTTTTGGTAAATTTTGAGGCCATCGACCCGCAGGCCTTTGACCCAATTAAAATGGAGGGTGCCGATTTCAACTTTGCGTTTGAGGAAATTTTCCGCCTGGACGATGGCCAGTTTGCGGATCTGCACCGGCAGGACCACGCGGTTGACATACAACGTGATCGCGGTCAGAAAGAACACAATGCTGACCACGACAATTAAAATAGATCGCTTTCTCATGGGCATTTTCATATTATAGTTTGTTTACCGCCCGGTTGCATATGATATTTCTTTAAATGGCACCCATAAAGTATGGTACACTGCGGGTGTTCTTATGAGCGACGCAACTCCTCTCTCTCCTTAAGCGCTGCCAACTCTATTGTGATCCAAATCAGACGCCTTCTTTGTTTAAGACCGTTGCCGGCAAACCGTTAAAGCACGCACCGTTAAGACCAGTTCCATTATGTAAAAAATATAGTACACCTATTACACCTATTATATAGAGGATAAGGTTATGAAAAATTTTGCCATCATGGTAAAGGACAAGAAAGAGTGAGGCCGCTACGCTGATAAATGGGTGGCTTTGTCCCCAAAAACGAGAAAGATCATCGCTTCGGCGAAAACCCCCAAACAGGCCCTTTTAGATGCACAGAAAAAAGGTGAGGCTGACCCTATCTTGACAAGGATCCCAAAACGATTTAATAGTTATATCCTTTAATGAAATCCGTTTTTTGTATTTCCTTCAGATCCATGTCCTGCATTTCCTAAAAGAAAAGCCATTTATCGCCCAGTCATTCCCATCCACATTTACAGTCCAAATTTGAAATATAAAATCCATCATTATGCTCTTTTGGATACAGGGGCAGATTACAATTTATTCCATGCCGACCTTTTGGATATTTTGAACGTGGATTATCGGGAGTATCCTAAACATTGTGTCTGGGGAGACACTCGTGATAAACTTAATGCATGAAAAAGAAAGGCCCTAAAATGAATCCCCAGAACATGAGGTTAACCCCCGATCAGCTGGAAACCATGCTTGAG
>JAKFXC010000009.1 GCA_021731625.1 Candidatus Omnitrophota bacterium | reverse complement strand
CAGTTCCGGCCGTTTATGACAATCAATACGAAATTCATCAAATGTTCAGGCAACGCTATGGCTCAGATTAACGGCTCAGACACAATGTTCTGGACAAGTCCCAAAATGATAGTTATAGCCACCTAAAAATACACGCTCCACGATATTCCCCGCCGCCTTTGCGATTTTAAGACTGTCTTGATTGGAAACGTTATAATTTCGCCAGGTTCCTATGTTGGATATTAAAGCCAACCTTTTACTCCGTTTTATAGCCAACCCTTTCGCTACTGTTGCCAACTCCTGAATGAACGTTTCGTTCTTAAGGTTCCCCGCGTGTAATTGAAAATTTTTTCCTTGCTTATAACCATTTAGCTCTAGAACATTTTTCGCTGCTTTTAAGCTATCCTCATCTATATCAATCAGATGAACAAAAGGCGCCCCCAGTTTCAGCGCCGCAAGCGAAAGTAGTCCATTTCCAGCCCCACTATCGATGAAATGAAAATTTTTTATCGAGTTCTGCATAAGGGCAAAAATCATTGGCGTAGTCCAGGGATAAAATAACCATAAAAACTCATCATTTGTGTACAGTAAAATTCGGTCTTTTAGTTCCTCTTTTTCCTCGGGACGAAGCTTATCAAAAAAACTCTTGTTAAGAAAAATCAGTCGCCCAATCTGAGATCCAACCGGGTAATATTTGCCCATCTGAATGAAATCAAATCGCAGCATTTGCTGACCTCTCAAGCCGCTATATGTATATAGCGGGTCCTCCATCCATTGTGGGTCTTCGATCTTTGGTATATCGTTTAAGTGCTCATCATAAGTTGGTTCATTACTATGCACCGATAAACCGTATTTCCTGATACTGGTTTCCAGCCGAGGATCCAACATTGCGCCATGGACTCCAATGGAACTTTGGGAGTATACGGGAGTCATCTTTGGAAAGGCTTTGGCCCACACCCTACGCTGTTCATTTAAAGTTGAATCCCCCCCCATGAAAACCATAAATCGCTCACGTAAAGGGGGGTCAAAGGTTGCATATTCAAATTCATCCATCAAGATAAAAGAAAATAATCGTACTGCTAATTTGTTTCCCCACCTGTATGCTTGATTGTGCAATGCGTCGAAATCTCCACCTGTAATCCTAAATTGTGTCGGCGGCATCAACTCCTTGGCAATCCATTCCTCTTCACGAATCGATAGGGCTTCAATCAACAGTTGTTTATCCTCGTCAACGAGGCCAAGCTGTCCAAAAGCGTCTTGCAATGATGCGATCATGAAGTTTTCTTCGCCGCCGGCCTGTTTAACCAAAGGCAATACTGTATCCTCAAAGTTTGGATCGTAATATTTAGGATTGTGTATAGTTGTGTCACATGCCAAGGCAAGGCCCCACAACACAACATCCTTTAATAAGACTTTTTTTCACCTCCATGACTACCTTCAATTTTTATGTACTTTTTATTGTTAAGTGCCCCGGCGTTTTTTAATTCTTTAACCACTGTAAGATACTCGCTGAGAGTTCCTCTAAATGCTCCTTCTCCAAATAGTGTGCCAATATCGAACAGCTTCTTGTTTTCTGGGTGCATGCCTAGAAAACGCAAATGCCCAACTGTACCAGCGATGATCAATAATAAATTCAGTGCTTGTTGAGGAAGAGGAGCCGTAGAATTAAGAGCGTAATACCATTGTTGCATTTTTCTTAGTCGTACCTGATCCGTGTCAAACTGCGTATCCACATTTATGGCTAACAAAGGCAGAATGGGGCCGTACCTACGCCGCATGGATTTTTCTTGGCCATCACCTTCCCATAAGCCATTTATCTTTTTAACAAATGCCAGCATCTGATCTTTAGAATTAAACTCATACTTATAAGTCCTAGGCAATAAAGGCGCCGTAAACAAAGTATTTAAAAAGTCAACTGGCGATGAAGTTTGCTCTTGGGTCTTGATGTAATCAAACATCGTTAACGCGTCTTGGCTTGGACCGTCCAAGGGATCAGATTTCGCTGCCATGGCTGGATCATTGATGCTGTCGCTCGGTAACCCCCTAACCATCGCGCTAATAATTGTCCCTTTCGACGTAGCTTCAATCATGGCGCCATCGGTTGTGGTCGTCAGCATGGCCAAGTTTAATGTTAAACCGCCAGAAAAATATTTTCTGGAAATTGACTGCTGGGTTACAGGGTCGACTTCATCTTTAATATAGTTGTATGCCCCCTTCTTAAAAGCCTGTAGGTAGCGTTCATATATCTTTTGTCCTTCCTGAGGATCGTCGATGTTCACTCCGGAGACTTTGTTCTTATCGGCATAAACCTGGGACAAGATACTGTCTTTGATTTTCTTTTTATACCAATTGGCAAGAATAAGACTGCTATAAACCTGCCGCAGTTGGGCAAAGTTTTGGCCGGTATTGATTTCTTGGGTTAAGGCAGGAATGACAATCTCGCGGATGATTTGAGAAGCCTTGCTCTCTTGGTTGGAGGAAGTCCCCTTCGGGGACGTAGCAATTTTGATGTTCTTATTGATTGCTACGTAATCAGACTCGAGCATGACCTGGAGCTTTGATTCCACCACATATGCCGTGCCGTTTTTGGTATTTTCATAGACAACTGCCTTCTCAGGCATGATCCAAACTTTGTTGAAGGTATTGACGGCGATATTTGTTGATCCGAATTTTACAGCAGATTCTGCGTAAATACGCTTCCAAAACGTGCGGCCGATGTCATCCTCTGGATAGATGAGTGAGGCGGTGATTTGTTTTAACAGGTAGTCTTGAGCCAAAAGGTCTCGCCCCATCTCGGTTTGGCCAAAGCTTTCCGGTACAATGCGATCCTTTTCGTAGGGGCTTAAATTAACCCATAGATCTTTTTCTGGGGTCGTGATTGAGGCGAGGAAGTATTTAATCAATTTGGTAGATTCCTCTCTTAACGTAGCCTGGCTCAAATCCGCCTGGCCTTCGTCTAAAATGAAGTCAAATTGAAAAGAATTTTCGGGATGGACTTTGATACCTTTAAGGACAGGTGGATCAACAGAGGGGCTTAAATGGGCCCTGGTTCCAGGAGCAGGCAGTGAGGCAAGCTCCTGGGCTTGGACAGGCACATTGAAGATCGAAATAGAAAAAGCAAACAGCACCATAGTTGCTATTGCTTTTTTTGTATTTAAATAAGACATGAAAAAGTTTACCATGCAGCTATATGATTTGCCATTTCCGTCACATTTCATGTCAAATTTCAGCCCAGGTCACGGCCTGGCGCTGATGGGATGAGTTGCTTAAGGAAATTTAGGGAGAAAAAACTTTAGCGGCCAGTCAAATTCATTCCGGGTATGCGAGAAAAATCTTTTGAATTGGAAGTCATGACAGAATACCGCCAATGCAGCGCGGTCGCGGCAATAAGGATGTCTTCCATGTGGATTAAAGACCCTTTCTTCTTAAGATAAGTGTAGATACCAGCTGCCCGCTCTGATATTGGCGGGGTAAGGTCCAGTACCGTGCAAAGACCTATCAATTCTTTGCGTTGCGCCATATGTTTTTCTGATTCAACGCCTCTCAAAAGTTCAAAAACACTGATCACAGAAACCGCACCTTTAGCTTCCAAAAGAATCCGTTCTACGTGGGAAACATCCGATTTGCCGTGCCCCGTTAAAAAATCTAAAAGAACGCAGGTATCAAAGACGGTTACGTTCTCCATTTAGAGCGTCCTTCTTGAAGATCTTTGAGGGCTTTTGTATGCTCCGCTGATGCCATGCTTCCCCTAAGTCGGTCAACGGCCTTCTTGCGGTCGTTGGATTTTGAATGGAAGTACTTTTCAAGAGCCTCAATGATGATCTTTGAAAAGCCCTTTAAATTGCGGCTCGATGCCTCTTGGGACAATTGTTGTCGGATATGAATTGGTACGTCAATGGTTGTGCGCATGAGGCCTCCTTTGTGCACTACAAGTATATACCACATGCACCTGCATGTCAAGCGAACCCTCCATTTCTTATAACAAATATATTTCACTATTTTGTTCCCAAATCGCCTTTTTTAATTCATAATTATTAACTAAATCGTTGATCCTTATGACTTTATACTTTTTCTACTTCTTTGCTGCTGTATTGATTTTCGCAAGTATTGCGGTCGTGCGCGCCCGAAATCCTTTATATAATGTTTTGTCGCTAGTCGTTGCCATATTTGCCCTCTCGTCCCTTTTTATCCTTTTAGAAGCGTATTTTGTCGGCATCATCCTTCTCTTAGTATATGCAGGAGCGGTACTTGTCTTCTTTCTCTTCATGGTCATGTGCTTAAACCTCAACAGCCCGGTATTCTCATCCCAACAACAAAGCACATTTAAGGTATTAGGATGGAGCGTTGGGTTGCTCATGGCCTCTACGATTTACTTGGCCTTAAAGAGTTTCCAGGGGGCGCACGCGATGTCTCCTTCCACCGTCAGGGGCACGATTGAAATGATTGGCAAGATCCTATTTACAGATTATTTGCTTCCCTTTGAATTAACTTCACTCCTCTTATTAATTGCCATCTTCGGTATTGTTTCCTTGGCTCAGGGAGCTTTAAATACAGGGAAGGAAGACAAACAATGATTCCCTTGACCCATTACCTAATACTTAGCGGCATTGTCTTTGCGGTCGGCATTGTAGGGGTCACCACCAGCCGCAATGTGCTGAAAGTCCTGCTGTCTTTAGAATTGCTGCTCGCTGCCTCCAATCTTTCCTTTGTGGCCTTCTCCAAATTTAACGGCGATTATAACGGGCAGTTGATCGTTTTCTTTGTCATCCTAGTCGCTGCGGCAGAGGTTGCGGTGGGCTTGGCCATCATTGTGCTCATGTACCGCCGGCTTTCGACCATCCAAGCGGATGAATTGAAGGAATTAAAATGGTAGACCCGAATTTAGTTTGGATCGCTTATTTTGCCCCTTTGGCTGCGTGCGTGATCATCACGCTGTTTTTCCTTAAATCTAAAAATTTAAGCTCCTTGACCGCCATTGTTGGCATTTTGATTTCTTTTGTATGTACGCTGCTCATTGCCAAAAGTATATTTCAGGCTCATCCCGCCCTTGAACTGCAACAATCCCTCACCTGGCTCCAATTTGATCAGTTGGTCATTAACTTCGGCTTCCTCGTCAATCCTTTAGCCATCATGATGCTGCTGGTGGTCACCGGTGTTGGCAGCGCGATCTTTATTTATTCCCGCGGTTATATGGCGGACGATGCCGGATCCCCAAGATTCTTTGCCTATTTAAGCCTGTTCGCCTTCTCCATGATTGGCATTGTTCTGGCGAATAATACCATTCAACTGTTCATGTTTTGGGAATTGGTGGGCTTAAGCTCCTATTTGCTGATTGGTTTTTGGTATCACAAACCCTCCGCTGCTGATGCCGGGGTCAAGGCATTTATGGTCAACCGTTTGGCAGATTTTGGTTTCTTATGCGGCATCCTCCTGTTGTGGAGTTTATCCGATATTGGCCAAGGCCGCAGTTTTCAAATAAAAGATTTAGCTTTAGCCGTCGGGCACATGGACCCGCATCTATTGACCATTGCGGCTTTACTCATTTTTTGCGGGGTGGTTGGAAAATCTGCTCAAGTACCCTTTCACGTATGGCTCGCCGATGCCATGGAGGGCCCAACGCCGGTGAGCGCCTTGATCCATGCGGCAACCATGGTGGCGGCCGGGGTTTATTTACTGGCCCGCACCTTTTTCATTTTTGAGCCATTGACCGCGGCTTTAACCGTGATCGCCTATGTCGGCGGCATTACCGCGCTTTTGGCAGCGACCCTTGCGATCGCTGAAAATGATATTAAACGTATCTTAGCTTATTCGACCCTCAGCCAATTAGGTTTAATGGTCATGGCTTTAGGTTTATCCGGCCCCATGCCTGGCATGTATCATTTAACCACCCATGCCTTTTTTAAGGCCCTGCTCTTTTTGGGCGCGGGCAGTGTGATCTATGCGTTGCATCATGAACAAAATATTTGGAAAATGCGCGGGCTGTTAAAAACAATGCCGATCACCGGCATGACGTTTTTGATCGGGACTTTGGCACTCTGCGGCATTTGGCCCTTAAGCGGCTTCTGGAGTAAAGATGAAATTTTAGCCTTAGCTTATGAACACAATACCTTTTTATACGGCATCGCCACACTCGCTTCCGCCTTAACTGCCTTTTATATGGGTCGTTTGTTTTGGGTTGCTTTTTGGGGGAAACCCTCGGACAAAGACCACACGCATGAAGCTCCCTTGATCATGACGCTTCCCTTAGTATTTCTCGCTATACTTTCCGTCATTGGCGGGTTCATTGGCATTCCTCATTTCTTATATCCTGAAGGCGAACATCCCCATTTTAATATGCAAGTGGCCATCATCTCTTCCGTGCTTGGATTATTGGGCTTAGGGATTTCGTATGTCCTATACGCGCAAAAACCGTCGAGCGATCCATTGGAAAAGAAACTGGGGCCCTTTTACCAGGTATTAAAAAACAAATATTATTTCGATATTGTTTATGCGTGGTACGTTGAGTGCGTGCAACAAAGTCTTGCGGTTCTGTTATCCTGGTTTGAGAACGTGGTCATCGTCCGTTTAGGTGTGCATGGTTTAACGGATGCCGCTAAAGTGACTGGAAAAGCATTGCGCACAATGCAAACCGGCCTGGTGCAAATGTCTGCCGTGGTCTTTGTGTTGGGTGTCATCGTCATATACTCTTTACTGGTAATAAAATTATGATATCCCCTGTCCTTTCCTGGTTTCTTTTGTTCCCCTCGTTATTTTTGGCCTGTTTATTTTTTATCCCGGCCAATCAAACCTTATTGATCCGCAGGATGGCGATCGTAGGCATCACTTTGCCTTTTCTTTTAGCACTATGGGTTTTTAGCGCCTACGATGCCGCGATCGGCGGGTACCAATTTGTTGAGGCCCATCGTTGGGCGGATGCCTTAGGAATTTCCTGTCATCTGGGTGTCGATGGCATCAACTCCCTGATGTTACTTCTTTTAGGGGCGGTTTCTTTCGTCGCTGTTTTCGTGAGCGCTGATATCAAGGACAGGGTCAAAGAATATTACATTTTATTGTTGATTACAGTGGTTGGCACCTACGGCGCCTTCCTGTCTTTGGATGTGTTCTTCTTCTATTTCTTTCATGAGATCGCCGCCATTCCGGTGTTCTTAATGATGGCCATCTGGGGATCAGGCAACCGTGAATACGCGGCCATGAAATTAACTTTGTATTTGATCGCCGGTGCCGCCTTGGCCTTGGTGGGCTTGATCGCTCTTTATCTGGCAACGGGAATATATTCGTTTGATTTAGTACAGATCCAGCAGCATTTAGCAATTAACCCTTTGCCAGTGGCCGTGCAAAACTGGATATTCCCTTTAATTGTTTTTGGATTTGGCGTGACGCTCACCCTTTGGCCTTTTCATACCTGGGCCCCTCAAGGGTATGCGTCAGCCCCGACCGCGATCAGCATGCTGCATGCCGGTGTTTTGAAAAAAATGGGGGCCTACGCCATCATCCGTTTTGCCCTGCAACTCATGCCTGAGGCCGCGCACCATTGGATGCCGTTAATCGCCGCCTTGGCTGTGGTTAATATTCTTTTCTGCGGTTTGGTTGCCTTAACGCAGCGTGATGTCAAATATGTTTTAGGTTATTCGAGCTGCAGCCATATGGGGTATATCCTCTTAGGCCTTGCCGCCTTTAATATCATTGGCATTAACGGGGTGGTCTTACTCATGTTTGCCCATGGCATTATGGCCGGGCTGGCTTTTGCTTTGGAAGGGTATATCACGGCGCAAACCAAAACCCGCAATCTCGATGAGCTCGGCGGGCTCGTCAAGGCCATGCCTTTTATCGGCACCTGTTTTATCATGGTCGCTTTGGCGTCGGCGGGCGTGCCCGGGTTTGCTAATTTTGTGGCGGAAATTTTAGTCCTCTTAGGGGCCTGGGACCAATACCGCTGGCATACGGTCTTGGCAGTGCTTGGGATTGTGATCACCGCCATCTATATGTTAAAAACAATCCGTTTGGCTTTTCAAGGGCCTTTGAATCCGGCTTTAGCAAAATTATCCGATGCGGCAACGTTTGTTTCCAGGACTCCCTATTTAATCCTGCTTATTCTCTTGATCATCGTAGGATGCTTTCCTTCTTTTATTTTAAAGCACATTGGCACCAGCACACAAACGATTGCAGAGAGGTTGCGTTAAAAGACTATGTTCCCGATGATTCATTGGAATTTAATAACCTTAGAACTCGCAATCACGGCAACACTAGTCACCCTGATTACGCTTGAAATTCTTCTGCCTAAAGATTCCAAGAGAAACTTAATCGGCACTTTAAGCTTTGTGGCCCTTTTTGGTTTAAACGCCTTTTGGTTCACCCAGCAAAACTCCGCCGGTTCCACGTTTGGCGGCATGTTTGTCATGGATTCCTTGGCCTGGTTCTTCAAGGCGTTTTTCCTTTTGGCCATGATCTTTATATTTGCCATGGCGCAATATTTCTTTAGGCCGGAAAATGAGCGCCGCAATGAATTTTATTTCCTCTTATGGCTGACCTTGCTGGGCATGTGCTTTGTGGCCTCCTCGGCGGACTTTTTGCTGCTGTTTATTTCCATTGAGATCATGACCATTTCTTTATATGTCATGACCGCCTACCTGAGGAGCGACCGACTGTCTATTGAGGCGGGCATGAAATATTTGATCTTGGGGGCTTTGTCATCGGGTTTCTTTCTGTATGGCATCAGTTATATCTATGGCATCACCCACTCCACGCGTTTTGTGGACATCCAGGTGTTTGCCAGCACCCATGCCATGACCCCAATGATTTTGCTCGGCATGGTATTTATCGTCGCTGCCATTGGGTTTAAAATTGCCGCTTTTCCCTTTCACATGTGGGTGCCGGATGTTTATCAAGGCGCTCCCACCCCGGTCACAGCTCTTTTGTCTGTCGGTTCCAAGGCGGCGGGTTTTATTGTGATGTTGCGGTTATTTTTTAGCGTATTTGCCGGCTGGCAGGATGAGTGGAGCTTAACCTTGGCTGTACTTGCGGCCATCACCATGAGTTATGGGAATTTGGTCGCCATGTTCCAAACGAACATCAAAAGATTGCTGGGTTACTCCAGCATTGCCCATGCCGGTTATATGCTCATGGGCATTGCGGCAGGATCTCTGTTAGGGGCCTCGGCGGTTAATCTCTACCTTTTGGGTTATCTTTTTACAAATCTGGCCGCGTTCCTGGTCATCATCCTATTTTCCACCATCGTCAAAACGGATAACATCGAAGACTACGCGGGACTGGTCAAACGTTCAGGATTTTTGGCTGCCGCGATGCTGCTCGCTCTGGTGTCTTTGGCCGGTTTGCCGCCGCTGGCGGGATTCTTTGGAAAATTCACCCTCTTAATCGCTGTGGTTAAAAGCGGCTATCTTTGGCTCGCCTTGATTGCTTCTGCCAATATCATCGTTTCCGTTTATTATTACCTGATGGTCGCCAAACGCATTTATGTGGATGCCCCTCAGACAAATACTGCCATTGCCATCCCTCAACATATGGCATGGCTGTTGGCAATTACGATGGTTGGAATCATTGTGGTTGGAACCTTCCCAGGAATATTTCTAGATGCCTCGATTACTGCGGCAAAGGTCTTGGTCTTAAAAGTCTGATCACAATCCAAATAAAAACGCCGGTTAAAACTAAATTGAGTGCCAGGCTTAAAAAAGCCAGGGCATTCTCTTGCACCCCAATTCCATAACTTAATCCTATCAACAGCACCGCAGCCCCCACCTCGCCGCGCGGGAACATGGCAATCCCTAAGGCCATGCGTTCCTTTAAACTGGCTTCCTTTTGATAGCAAAATACCAAAAAGAATTTTCCAAGATTGGCCAAGATCGTTAAGAAGAGAACATGCATGAGAGTTGTGCTCCAACCCAAGGAACCGGTCACTATCTTTGGAAAAGTTAACCCAACGAAGAGCATAAAAATCCCCTTAATAAGATCGTCTAACCGAAACGCGGATTTTTGTTCTTGACGGCCATGATGGGGTTTTAATAAACACCCCCACATAAAAGCCGGGATGAGCACTTCCAAATGGATGCTGGTCTTGTGTTTGATTAAACCCACCGAAACGGTTAAGACAAAGGCGTACAAAAGGCACCACGCATGGCTCGTTGGCCATGGCAAGGTGTTTTTCCAACGGAAAGACGCGAATATAAAACCAGCCACTAAAAACAAAGTGGCAAAAGCGTTCCATTTGGCGCCATGAATAATGATCTCGAGCGGAGTGAGTAAAAGGATTGTCACCAGATCATCCAAAACTGCCAGTACCCTCGCCTTCTTAAACACCCACGTCGTGTGCAGGCCAGCGGCGATTAACATGGCAAAAAGGATGCCCGCGGAGGTGGGGGCAAAAGAAATGCCCATGAGCATGGCTGATTTCCACTGGCTGTGTAACATCAGCATAAAATAGCCTAAACACAGGATGGCAGGCAGTATGGCTGCGGTAGTGGCAATTAAGAAATCCCGTCCGTAACTCGTGAGTTTTTTATCCTCACCCGAGAACTCCATGCCTACCTCGATCATGATAAACGCCAGGCACACGGAGGTGATCACGGAGAGCAATGGCCTCGCGGCGGAGAAATCAAACAATTGTCCGGTCAGAGTACCTAAGAAAAGCAGGAGAGAAAAAATAAGAACCATAAAACCTCGAGGGGGGTTTTAGGTGTCCATCAAACGCTTTTTATCATAGATCATGTCTTCGCGGGAATATTCGGAAGTACCAACAATGCCGGTATCCATGCGGATGGCATCTTCGGGGCAAACTTCAACGCAGAAACCGCAGTAAACACATTTGCCTAGGTCGATCTTAAACTCGGCGGGGAATTTTTCGATATTGGGGTCCGGATGCTCAGCGGCAGTGATCTCAATGCAGCGGGCCGGGCAAACGGTTTCACACATCATGCAGGCCACGCAGCGCGGGGTGCCATCTTCCCTTTTGGTCAAACGGTGGCGGGTGCGCAAACGCGGAGCCAATGGGCGCGGTTGTTCGGGATATTGATAAGTGACCGCGGCCCGCACATTTTTAAATAAACCAACGGCATGCAGCATATGTAAGCTTAAGTTTCGGAAAAAATGTTTGGACGTCAGCCATAGACCGCTGGCGACGGAGGGAATATAGGTGCTTTCCCACCAGGTGAGTTGTCGGCGATTTTTTTGTTTCCAGGCCCGTTTCATCTGCGCCACGCGCAAATGATCATACTCGCCTGATTTATCAAAAAACTTATTTAGTTCCGGTTTACTCACTTGGCTTGGGGTTTCCATATTTTACCTTAAAAGGATAATGACGATCGCGGTGACCGCGATATTGACCAGCGACGCTGGCAGTAAGATCTTCCAGCCTAAATGCATCAATTGATCATAACGGAACCTGGGCAACGTCCAACGGACGGCCATGAGCAGCCATATAAAGAAGCTTAACTTAACAAAAAATGACAGCACACCTAAGAGAACAACCGCCAGATTTGGCAACGCTACAAAACTGCCCCAGGGAAAATGAAACCCGTCGGGATGTAAATACATGACCTGCCAGCCGCCCAAAAACAACGTGGTCATGAGCGCCGCCACCAAGACCGTCTCGATCAAATCCGCCATAAAAAACATGCCGAATTTCATACCGCTGTATTCCACAAAATAGCCGATGATCTCCGACTCCCCTTCGGGAAGGTCAAAAGGCGTGCGTTTAGTTTCCGCCGTGGCCGCGGTTAAAAATAAAATGAAGGCCAGCGGTTGAACAAAGATCCCCCATTTAGGAAGCCATCCCCACATCAGGTACTCACCTTGGGCGCGGACCAAAACCTGCAGATCGAGCGTGTTGTAGACCATAATAATGCCCATGATCGCGGCCCCCATGGTCACTTCATAGGCGATCATTTGCGCTGCCGCCCGCATACCGCCTAGAAAAGCGTAATTATTGTTAGAGGAGAACCCCGCTAGGACGACCCCGTAAACCCCCATGGACATCATGGCAAAAATGAAAATCAAGGCCACATTCAAGTTAGCAGCCTGCAGTTCAATGACCCGGTCCCCCCAAATTAATCGGTCTCCAACGGGGATGGCGGCAAAACCAACCAAAGCAAATGTGACGGACAAATACGGGGCCAAGTTAAACAAGAACTTATTAGCACCGGCGGGCATGAATTCTTCTTTGCTGAGCATTTTTAAGACATCGGCGATGGCGTGAAATAATCCTAAGGCCTTAAACCCAAAGATTTTTGCCCGGTTGGCGCCAATGCGGTCTTGCATCACCGCACTTTGTTTGCGCTCAACCCAGGTGAGCAGCCCGGCAATATTGAAGGCCATAAATATGGAGCCGCCGGCTAAACCCAATTTGATTAAGATTTCCGTCATCATACTTTCACTTTCTCAGCAACATCCTTTTCAACCGCATTCTTTTTAAGCAGCATCCCCTGATCAGAAATTTTGTCATATGTCATATCAGCAAAAGAAGCAACGCTCGCGGCGATATCATTAAATATTTCTTTGGAATTCTTGTAGGTCAGGCCTTGGCCTAAACCTTGGGCAATTAACTTCATAATCTCCCAATCCCCTTTCGATTCATGGGCCGGGAAAAAAGCCGGTAGAATGCGCTGCACCCGGCCTTGAACATTGGTGAAGGTGCCGTCTTTCTCAGCGTAAACACTGCTGGGCAGGATCAGGTGCGCATAAGCGCAGGTGTCATTGATATTGCTGCCTTGGTAGATGAATAATTTGACTTTCTTGGCCATTTCAGCGACGGCTTCTTTGCCTAAGAGTTTGACCAGATCTTGACCAAACACATACAAAACATCCAATTGACCGGCCTTGGCCTTCTCAATGACAGCGTTTCCATCGGATGGACCTAAAATGGCGATCGCCCCGGCGGTGTTTGGATTCCGGTCCGGTTTCAGCAAAAAATCATCCCCTGGTGCATCTGGAAACGCGGACTTGAGTCCCACTTGGGCATTGAGCCCTTCCTTAAATAATTTACGGAGCATAAAGAGATCTTCATTGGTCAGTTGCGGCGAAGCCAAAACACCGATTTGGGCGGATTTCATCTTTTGAGTGATCAGTTCAATGGCTTTGTCCCAAGAGATCAGATTATTAAGGAATTGCGGGGTTTGGATCCTGTTCTCATCGATGAAATGATAATTATAACGGCCTTCGTCACATATCCAGTAATTATTGACATCCGGATTGTGCCTTGGTTTCAAGCGCATCACCCGGGCCCCTTTTTCCACCCGCGGGCGGGACTTGTCCCAATCAATGTTGATATTGCATCCCATGCTGCAGCCCGGACACACCGACTTTGTATGCTCCAAATACCACACCCGGCATTTGAAACGGAAGTCTTTGTCGGTCAAGGCCCCGACCGGGCAAATGTCGACAACATTGGCGGAATAATTATTATTTAATTCGGTGCCGGGATAAACATCCAGTTCGGAATGGTCCCCTCGTTCAAACACACCCAATTCATAAGTTTTGGTAATATTCTCGGCAAAACGGACACAGCGTGTGCACAGAATGCAGCGCTCTTGATCGAGCATGACATTTTTGCCGATTGAGAAGGCTTTCTTTTCCTTCTTAACCTTCACATCGCCCAGCCGGCTGCTGTACTGGCCGTGCTCCATGTAATAATCCTGTAATTTGCATTCCCCGGCCTGATCGCACACCGGGCAATCGAGCGGATGATTAACTAGCAGAAATTCCAATACCGTCTTACGCACCTCCAGTACTTTGGGCGATGTGGTCTTGACCACCATTGCTTCGGCCACCGGCGTATAACAGGCAATTTGCAATTTGGGCGCCTTTTCCACTTCCACCATGCAGATGCGGCAATTGCCGGAAACAGGCAAGGCGGGATGATAGCAATACCTAGGGATATTGATCCCGAGCTTCTCAGCGGCGGCAATGATCGATGTCCCGGCAGGGACTTCTATTTCTTTTCCATCAATGGTGAGTTTGGGCATATTCTGGCTTTTTGATCCTGTTTTCGAATTCGCTACGGAATTTAGACACATAACTGCTGATGCACATCGTCGTGGCATCCCCAAAGGCACAAATGGTGTTCCCGCCAATATTATTCACAATGCCTGGAAGGTTCTGCAAATCGGTGGCCGTCCCGTGACCATCATAAATCCGCTTGATATTTCGATAGACCCAACCGCTGCCTTCCCGGCACGGTGAACATTGCCCGCAGGATTCATGGGCGTAAAATCTGGCGGCAATCATGGCCGTCCATACCATGTCCGTTGTTTCATCCATAACGATAACCCCGCCGGAACCTGCCATAGAACCAATCGCTTTCAAAGAATCAAAATCCATTTTCACATCGAGTTGATCGGGGGTCAGCAACGGCGCGGAAATGCCGCCGGGGATGACTGCTTTTAATTTCTTGCCATTGCGCATACCTCCTGCATGCACATAGATTAGATCCCGCAAGGTAGTCCCATTGGGCACTTCATAAACCCCGGGCTTGGCCACATGGCCGCTGAGGCAAAAAAGCCGGTTGCCGCCATTTTTCTCACTGCCCAATTTCGAAAACCATTCCGCCCCATTTAAAATAATGGGACCAACATTGGCAATGGTTTCCACATTATTGATCACCGTCGGGCATCCAAATAAGCCGATGACGGCAGGAAACGGCGGCTTTAGCCTAGGAAAACCTTTTTTACCCTCTAACGATTCCAATAACGCTGTTTCTTCCCCACAAATATACGCCCCAGCCCCAGGATGGACCACAATATCGCAATAAAATTCCGTTCCCATGATCTTCTGGCCTAAATATCCTTTTGTATAGGCCTCATCGATCGCCGCTTGAACACGCGCAATGGATTTTACATATTCGCCCCGGATATAAATGTAGGCCTTGTGACTGCCAATGGCATAACAGGCAATGAGTATGCCTTCCAGCAAGGCATGAGGATCCAATTCGAAAATATATTTATCCTTAAACGTACCGGGCTCACCCTCATCCCCGTTAATCACCAAATATTTAGGGTTTGGATTGGCTGCCGGGATAAAGCTCCATTTCATACCCGTCGGAAAACCAGCCCCGCCTAAGCCCCGCAAATTCGATTTTTTCACCTCATCAATGACCTGAGCGGGAGTCATCGTGGTCAAAGCTTTGCGCGCGGCTTCATACCCTTTCTGACCCAAATAGGCATCCAGGGTATGCGAATCTTTACGGCCAAAATTTCGAGTGACGACTTTTTCCATACTACCTATGCATTTCGATGAGTTCATCGACCATTTTTTTATTAAGCAATCCCCGGTATTCTTTATTTAACTGCATCATCGGCGCGATCTCGCAAGCCCCTAAGCATTCCACAACGCTTAAGGAAAATTTACCATCCGGGGTTGTGCCGCCAGGTTCAATGCCCAAGCGGGCCTTTAAATGGGCAATGATGTCATCGGCGCCGAGTAACGCGCAGGCGGTGGTTTCACAGATGGAGAAATGGCATTTGCCTTTGCGCTCTTGATGGAAAAGGTGATAGAAGCAAACCACTTGATGGACATGCACGACCGGGATTTCCAAGAATTTGGCCACATCTGCCTCAATCTGCGGGGTGATCAAACCCTCTTTTTCTTGGACATAATGCAGCACCGGCAAGAGAGCGGCTTTTTTTTGCTCGTATTTGCTGACCAGTTTATTTAATTCTGGCAAGTACTCTGTTTTCAAAACCGACCCCCGGTTACAGTTACCGGTCCAATTCCCCGGCAATCATATTGACCGAACCAAATGTGGGCACCAAATCCGCCATGAGTTCCCCGATCAAACACTTAGGGAGGGCGCCCATGATGGGAAAACACGGCGGATGCACCCGCACCCGCCAGGGATGATCACGTCCGTCGCTGACAATATAAAACCCTAATTCCCCATTGGCCCCTTCCACTGGAAAGTAGGCCTCTCCCATGGGCGGCTTAATGCCATGGCCATACATAACCAATTTAAAATGGTTCATTAGGCCCTCAATGTTGCCATATGTTTCCTCTTTGGGTGGCAATACTACGGCACGGTCAGGGGCGCTGATGCCTTTATAGAATTTTTTAGTGCTTCCCTCCAGCGTCGGATCGAGCGTTACCTGATCACCAATTAAACCTTCGGTTTCTCCCATCTTGGCCCGGTCAACCATGTCGGCGGCTGCAATGACCTCACCGGTTAATTCGCCAGCAATAGGGCCTTCCGGAATCTGTTGGAAACACTGTTCAATCATACGTAGACTTTGTTCCATTTCCGCCATGCGCACAAAGTAACGGTCCAAATTATCCCCTGTCTCGCCGAGGGGGACTTCAAAATCCAATTTGTCATAGATCAAGTAAGGATTGGCTTTGCGCACATCGTAGGCCACGCCGGTGGACCTTAAAAACGGCCCGGTGATCCCATAGGCAATGGCATCTTCTGCAGAAATGCGGCCCGTGTTTTTCATGCGATCGAAGAAAATGCGGCTGCGGGTGAGTAATTCATCCGCTTCAATCAAGACTTTACGAACATCGGCAATTTTTTGAAATGTTTTTTCGGTAAAACCTGGCGTGAGATCAGCCTTGACCCCGCCGATGCGAACATAAGAAATGGTCAACCGGGCCCCGGTGATTTCTTCAACCAATTCATATAAGAATTCACGGGCCTTGATCATATACAAGAATACCGACATCGCCCCTAATTCCATTGCTGTAGCCCCAATGCAGGTCAAATGGTCCGTGACCCGGGAGATCTCACTCATGATCACGCGGATATATTTGGCGCGTTCCGGAATATCAATGCCTAATAATTTCTCAACGGTCATGGCAAAGCCGACATTATTGATGAGTGGCGATACATAGTTCAAACGATCAGTATAGGGGAAACACTGGGCATACATGACGGTTTCGCACATCTTCTCAAAAGCGCGGTGCAAATAACCGATTTCCACGTCGACATTCTTAATCTTTTCACCATCGAGTTCCATGATCAAACGAATGACCCCGTGCATGGCAGGATGCGAAGGGCCAACATTGAGTAACATGGATCTTGTTTCAGTTGCCATTGTGCCTCTTAATTTAAGGGTCCGATCAAAGGTTGGCGTTTATTAAAAGGATAATCTTTGCGCAACGCATGACCTTGGAACTCTTCATACATTAAAATACGTTTTAAATTCGGATGGCCGTTAAATTTGATCCCAAACATGTCCCATACTTCCCTCTCATACCAATTGGCCGCCGGCCATAAGCTGATCAATGAATCAACCACAGGATTTTTTTCATCGACAGGGACTTTGATGCGGAGGCGATGCTTGTGCTTTAATGAAAAAAAGTGATACACAACTTCAAAACGATGGTCTTTCTGCACCCTGCCGCCGGCATAAAACAGATAATCGACGGCCGTCAAATCCATTAAGAAATTAAAATTGAGTTCTGGCGTATCTTTAAGGAATTGGGCCACGGCCTTCAATGCCTGTGGACGGATCAGGGCAGTCTCATCGCCGCGAAAGGCATGGGTCTCAAGGATATCTGGTTTAAATTGCTCCTGAACTCTTTCAAGGGGGGTCATGAGTTATGCTTCTATATGTTTGATGTGCTGTTGGATCGAATAGGGCTGTGCCACATGCTCAGGCCGGCCGATCTTGGTTTTGGGATCATAGAGGGTCCTGGATTGTTCGCCTTTTTGGATCTTATCCTGCAATTTCATCAAACCATCAATGACATTCTCCGGGCGAGGAGGGCAGCCTGGGATATAAATATCCACGGGAATGATGGTGTCAATGCCCATGACCGTTGAATAATTATCATAAAAACCGCCGGTGCATGTACAAACGCCGAAAGCCACCACCCACTTGGGTTCACACATTTGATCATGAATCATTTTAAGGACGGGGGCCATCTTATGGCTGATCGTACCCACCACGAACAAGACATCGGATTGCCGGGGCGAGAAACGTGGAAACCCAGCCCCAAACCGGTCCACATCATAATGCCCCGCGGCGGTTGACATATACTCCATGCCGCAACAGGCGGTGACAAAAGGGTATTGAAAAATAGAGAACTTCCGCGCCCAACCCAGCGCGTCATCCATTTTTGAGGTGAAAAAATTTGAGGATGAATTAAAGGACATTTATTTTACTCCCATTCCAGGGCTTTCTTTTTCCAAACATACGCAAAGCCTAAAACCACAAAACCCATAAACACAGCCATTTCCGCCAAACCAAACAACCCTAACTCCCTAAAATTCACCGCCCAAGGAAACAAAAAGACTAATTCCACGTCAAAAATGATAAACAGCATAGCGACAATATAGAAATGGACCTGCATGTGGTCCCCAGGCTTGGATAAGGGAGTCAATCCACATTCAAACGGGCTGGATTTGATTGCGCTGGGAAATTTAGGCGCGATGAGCTTAGGGATGCATAACAATAGCGCACAGAGGCCAATGGCGAATGCAAAAGCGAAGATGACTGCTACATACTCCAACATTTTTATACCCTAACCTGTTCTAAAATAACATTTTATCAATTATTTTTATTATATTGTTATTTTCCTGAAAATATAGTCAATAATCAAAAAAATACGGGGCTCCTCCCTCAGGCTTCTCCCGTCACATAACGTTCCAGCTGAATAATTGAGAATTTTTGATCTTCGATGATCTTAATGACCACATCGCCGATACTGATTAAACCGACCAATTGATCATTTTCAATCACTGGAAGATGACGAATGCGTTTGGTGGTCATCAAGGACATGCATTCCTCTGTTGTCTGAGAAGGACTTACAAAAAGGATGCGGCTGGTCATCACGTCCTTAACGAGCGTCCCATCAAGCCTTAGATCCCGTCTAGCAGAGTGACGGGCAAAATCTCTTTCTGAAAAAATTCCGGCGATCGTATCCCCTTCAATAACCAGCAGCGCCCCAATATTTTTTTCCGCCATTAGCTTAATTGCGTCGTTGACCGTGGTTTGAAGCGTTACCGAAAAAATAGCGCTGCCTTTTGTTTTAAGAATATCGCGGACATTGGACATGCGGGGGCCCTCCGGCTTAAGGTTAAAATCTTTTCCTAGTGTGTTATATTCTATACCTGCTGGAGAAGCGAGGCAAGGACTCAAGCGGAAGAATTAAAACTTAAATTTCAGCCTTGGATTCTCGGCCCATAAGGTCTTTGAGGGCCTGGCGGGGTTTCTTGCGTGCAAAAATGATCTTGTACACTTGCTCGGTGATCGGCATGGGGATTTTACGTTGACGGCTTAGGCGGTACACGGCTTTGGCTGTCACCACACCTTCGGCCACCATGTGCATTTTGCCTAGGACCTGGCGGATGCTGTTGCCTTTGCCTAAATCCTCCCCTACACTGCGGTTGCGGCTGGTGGCGTTAAAACAGGTGGTGACTAAGTCTCCCAGGCCGGCCAGGCCGTAAAAGGTGTCCCGCCGGCCGCCTAAGGCCAGGCCTAACCGGGTGATTTCTGCCAGGCCGCGGGTCATGACAGCGGATTTAGCATTGGTGCCAAGTCCGAGGCCATCGCAGATGCCGCAGGCAATGGCAATCACATTTTTGATGCTGCCGCCGAGCTCCACCCCCACTACATCGGTGTTGGTGTAGATGCGGAATTCCGGCGAGTTAAAAATTTTTTGAATCGATTCGGCTAATCCTTTGCGTTCGCTGGCAATGACAGCGGTGGTGGCTTTGCCGGCGGCCAGTTCGCGGGCAATGGTCGGACCGGAGAGCACAGCCAAAGGCACTTGCCCCAAATACTCCTTAATGATCTCCGACATCGTTTGAAAAGTTTGAGGATCAATCCCCTTCACAACACTTAAAAATATTTTGCCGCGCAAATCTACCTTTTCAATTTTTTTTAAAATGTCTCTCAAATATTCCGAGGGGCAGGCAAAGACAATAAGATCTCCCGAACGCATGGCCTGATCGATATCGGCGGTCAAGATCACTTGCAGCGGAATGCGATAACCCGGCAAGAATTTTTTATTCTCCCGGGTTTTGGCGGTTTGGGCCACATAGTTCGCAAAGGCCCCCCACAGAATGACCCGACGCCCCTGTTTAGCCAAATTGATGGCCAGGGCTGTACCCCAGCCTCCATCGCCGATAATGCTCACGGTTTTAATGTTTGACTTCATATAGGGCGAAAACTTCGTTCTGGTAAAGTTTATTTAAGACCGGGTTGGACCCCAATGGTTGATAATAATTCATAAAAACAATATAGTCCACTTTATATTTTAAGACCGCATTGATGACGGCCTGGGACGGAGGTTGGTTGCTGTACATGACAAACCCATCGCTATCTTTGATCCGTTGGTTCCACTCCACAGCCTTTTTATAGTCAAATCCGATGATGCCGCAGTCGCGGTAACAGACCAAAACTTTACGTTCGGAGAAAATGCGAAAACCCCCATACTCCGTATCATAAGGGGTCATGACCAGCGCATTTACGGGGGTGTGGGCGCGGACATAGTTTTGCATGTCGAGCCAATTGCGGTACATCTGCCACATGCCTCCCCCGTGCTCTTTGGTTTGAACATAAACATAATGGTATCTCGCATAACTCACGAAACTCGTCAGCAAAGGCAATACAATAAAAGCCTTGGGCAGCCAGGTCAGCTGAGGTCGCCATAATATTCCAGCAAATACGAAAATAAAAAGACCAAACCTCACTATATTGTCCCTCTGCTGAGGGGTAAAGAAGGCGGTGCCGCCAAGGCCTACCGCAATAAAGAGAATACCGGCTAGCAGTGCCGGCCAAGCCTTACTCCGAGTGGCCCACTGGCCAGCCCACACGGCCAACTGAGGCCTCCATAACACTCCGGCAAATACAAGGATATACAGCCCAAATGTCACGGTGTATTGCTTCAGGCGCAGGTCAAAATACGTCGTCCCGCCAAAACCCACTAAAATAAAAACAATGCCTGCCAACAACGCTTGCCAGGCATTGCCGCGAGTGACCCACCGGCAAGCCCACAGCGTCGTATAGCCCATTAACATAAAACGTACATACTGTTCGTTGCGCAGCAAATTCAAGTCGATCATAAACCGGCTGGGATGAAGGTAAGAAAAATAAAACGAACAAAAAATAAAGACATATGAAACCGCAATTAAAACGTGCGTCTTACGGTCGTTGCGAAGCCGCGGCTCCAAGATACAGAAGATCCCATAAAGAACAAGCAAAAACAAGTACGGCTCCAGCCGGCCGAGCATAAAGGGAACGTCTTTCAATGCTTCGCTTAAGGGTTTGGTCCAGAATAAAAAATTCTGTTGGCAGGAAATCAAATACAGCGGCATCCATTCGCTAATCGGCACCGGCGCGCCCTTAGCCGCCAGGGAGTGCGGGATTTGCCATAGTAAGAATGGCAGGGCAAAAATGGTGAACGTAGCACCGGCTTTTAAACCCAGCCACCAGCGATCCCGGCGGAAGAATGCGATATAAATCATCATGAACAGCATCGGGAACAAACAATAAATGGCATGGATATTGGCGCCGATCCCCAGCAACGCGGCTGCCAGTAAAAAACGCTCGCGGTAAAAATAGTAAAAGCCTGCAAACATAAAAATATAACTAAACTCCTGGTGCGAAAAAGTGCGGTACAAAAACTCGTCGGTGCGGCCCATGAGGAAAAACATAGCCACGGCCATGGCCGCGGCAAAACGGTCACCGGAAAGCAGTAACCATAAACGGTAGACCCAGTAAAACATAAAGTAGCGGGCGATTAAAAATAAAATTAGGTAGACGGCAGGGATTTGATCGGTGCTGATGACACGGGCCAAAATGGGATACAAAAATGAGGAAAAATTTTTGGCCAACCCTTCCACATAATAGTCGCCCTTGTAGAGATTTGGATCAATGAGGTGTTTGAGTAGTGGAATTTCCAAATGCTGGTCGTCCCAGCCAATGGTGTAGCTATTGGTGCACAGGTAGGCAATCAAAAAAAGGGAAGCAACGAACCAGTCGTTCTGAAAAAGGCGTTTGATCATCGCCAAATGAACAGTTCCCGCCAAATCTGAAACATATACGCGGCACCCCATTTGAGCACTTGCAGTTTGCGCTCTCCCCCTTCGCGGGCAGGTTCATCGCCGGGGATTTCAGCGATTTGTAAACGGCGCTTGGCAGCGCGGATGGATAACAGCGGTTCCCAGCTGATTTTTGTCTTAAACAACTTTTCCTCAAATTCGAAACTGGAATCTTTATTTAAGTCCAAATCATAAATCATTTTCTTTTTGTAGGCCCGGTAGATGACCATGGCGTCGGTGTATTTTGCCCGGTGCAATAAATTGATTGAGCCGGTAAAGAGCCAGTTGCCGAAACCGGTAACGGCATCATCATCGTAACTCTTGGCGCCCGGGGCGTAGCGGGAGACAATGACCATGTCATAGCCCTCTTTCATTTTTTCGATGCAAGCAGGGATGAGTTCCGGGATGGAATTGCCATCGGGGCTAAAAGTCAGGATGACGTCGCCTTTAATGGAAGGAAAAGCATCCATGTAGGCCCCGCGGATACCCGGAGTTTCCTGGATAACCACGTCATAGCCCATCTGGCGGGCAATACCGGCAGTGTCGTCTTTGGATTTGCCGTCTACCACCAGAATTTGGTCGACCCACTCTTTCTTGACCTTGGGCATGACCGTGCGCATACCGACGGCCTCATTAAGTGTGGGGATTAACAGCGTGACTTTCATGATGGCAGTATTATAAACAAGGGCTTGGTAAAGTATAGGTGATTCTCAATTAAATCTTTTAGGGCTTGGAGCGGGCGGAGAGAATCGAACCCTCGCTACCAGCTTGGAAGGCTGGAGTTCTACCACTGAACTACGCCCGCAAATTACCTCAAAAAAATTCTAGGAAAATTTGCCAGTCCCCTTGGGGGACGCCCGCGTCGCGACCCCGTAACGATTTATATAGGCATGGACGGGGTCGCTCCCCAAGGGGAAACCTACGGTTTCCCCATATGGCGCGAATCCAGCATAGCTGGATTCGCTGTTACCCCTTCCCTACTTCTAAGACTAGAGTGGTGGGCAGTGAAGGATTCGGCCCCCTTCGCTCGCTCTCTGCCCCCTGGCAGATCGCTCGCTCCGGGTGGCCCCTCGCCCAGAAACTCCTCCTATTCGTCGGAGTTTCTAAACGGGCTCACTTCGAATCCCGCCAAGCAATAATAAATTAATAATATGGGCAGTGAAGGATTCGAACCTCCGAAGCGCAAGCGCAAGAGATTTACAGTCTCTCCCCGTTGACCACTTGGGTAACTGCCCAAAATTTCCTTATGCCCAAAAAGAAATTAAAAGCTGGCTAGAGGCTTCGAACCCCCGACCTGCTGATTACAAATCAGCTGCTCTACCAACTGAGCTAAGCCAGCAAATGTTCCCTGCCAAAAGCAGTTTGGTAATATAACAAAATTGCCTGGGCCTGTAAAGCTCCTAACCGCGTGTTCTTGGGAATGATACCATTGATCGTTACCCCCCTGCCTGCCGGATAGTTAAACGGGTTTTATGCGTCAGCCAAAAGGTTTTCAAGAAGATCCAAGCCGACTTTAAGGTATTTTTAAAGGGTATTGAAGGTCAACCCAGTCAAAGATCGTCGGCCCTAGGGCGTCGTAGGGGCCAAATTTGCGGCCCAAAACCTGCCTCCAAGGCATTCAAACCAAAATTGACC
>JAKFXC010000011.1 GCA_021731625.1 Candidatus Omnitrophota bacterium | reverse complement strand
GACCCGGAGCTGGAGGATTTGCGCAAAGATTTCGAGGCCCAGAAGGCTCAGGAAGAGATTTTGACACAGCAGCTGGCGGTCACGGCCGAGGCCATGCCCAAACCGGAGGTCAGAAGGCTCCGCAAAGACTTAGAACTATTGCGGGATGAAAAGGCCTCCTTGCTGAAGAAAAAATCGTCCCAGCAAGCCCAGCAGGTGGACATGGCGAAATTCCAAGCCATGGCGGACCGGAAAACGGAACTTGAAGGAAAAATCAAGGAGTTCGAGGCCCGGATGAGAGGGTACAAAGACCTCTCATCGAAGGGCCTCCTTAAGATGGTGCAGAAGAAACAAATTGTGCATGACATTGTCGTCGCCGATGCCCGCAACGTCCAATTGCGCACCAAAGTCATTCAGATGCGCGAGGATATACTGCTCCTCAAAGATGAAGTGGCCCGGCTAGAAAAAAGAACGAATTTTATTCAGGGTAAAAAGTAAGGCGGAGGCCATATGTCTAAGACCCAAACGTCGCCCGCAGCGGTGCGGGCGCTCATCGAAGTGAGCATCACCCCGCAGAAAGACGTGGGGTTTGACCACATTGCGGAGCGCATTTACACTTATCCGGAAGTTAAAAGCTGTTATTTGGTCTCCGGCGGCTATGATCTTTTGGTCATCGTCGAAGGGGACAACATCCAGACCGTGGCCGATTTTGTGGCGGCGAAACTGTCCTCCATGGCCAATGTGCGGCAAACCACCACGCATTTCATGCTGCGCAAGTACAAAGAGGAAGGGCAGACCCTGCACCAGAACAAGAAAGAACGCCGGCCGAATATTTCGTACTAAGGATCTATTAAAGATGAGAGTTTCTAAAAAAGTGGATCAATTGGCCCCTTCGGGCATCAGGGCCTTTTTTGACCTGGTGCTGGGGATGAAGGATGTCATATCTTTAGGCGTCGGTGAACCCGACTTTGTGACGCCCTGGCATGTCCGCCAGGCCGCCATCAATTCCCTCGAACAAGGCTTTACGTCCTACACCTCCAATAAGGGCATGTTGGAACTCCGTCGGGAAATCACCGCTTTTGTGCACAAGCGCCACGGCCTGTCGTACGATCCTGAGGAAGAAATTTTAATCACCGTCGGAGTGAGTGAGGCCCTAGATCTGGCTATGCGGGCGGTGCTTAACCCCGGCGAGAAGATCTTGATCCCCAGCCCCTGCTATGTGGCGTACGGCCCGGTGGTGGAGTTGGCTGGTGGGGTGCCGGTGTTGCTGCCCACCAGCTTGGACAGCGGGTTTAAAATCACCCCGGCGCAGGTCGACGCGGCGGCCAAGGGCGCCAAGGGAATTTTGTTCAATTATCCCTGTAACCCGACGGGGGCATCCTACACCAAAGCCGAGCTGCAGGCCCTGGCCAAACTTTTCAAACAACATGATTTGCTGGTCGTTAGCGATGAAATTTACGATGAGTTGACCTACGATTTTGAGCATACGGCCTTTCCGTCCTTGCCGGAGATGCGGGAGCGGACGGTGTATTTGAACGGGTTTTCAAAAGCCCACGCCATGACCGGTTTTCGCATTGGATATGCCTGCGGCCCGCGGGACATTATTGAAGCCATGACCAAAATCCATCAGTACACCATGCTCTGCGTGCCCATCACCGGGCAAATGGCGGCCATCGAAGCGCTCAAAAGCGGCCTGAAGGACGTGCACTCCATGAAAAAAGAATACCACCGCCGCCGGGATTTTATGGTCGAAGCCTTAAATGGCCTGGGCCTCAAGTGCCACCTCCCCCAGGGCGCGTTTTATGTTTTTCCGTCGGTCAAATCGACCGGCGAGACATCGATGGATTTTGCGAAGCACGTGCTGGCCCAGCAGAAGGTGGCGCTGGTGCCCGGCGTGGCATTCGGAGACTCATTTGTCGACCATGTGCGGATTTCGTACGCCTCGAGTTTTGACAATCTCAAAGAGGCCGCGGTGCGCATAAAAACGTATCTTAAGAAAAGGTAGACCATGCCCGAACGCAAAGAACCAAACGTCAAGAGTGCCAAGAAAAAAGAGGATGTGGATTTTCAGATTGCTTTCTACGAGGGGGTGCTCAAATGTGCGCCGCATTTCATCGAGGCCCTGGCCGCCGTCGGAGATTTGTACACTAAAACAGGGTATTTGCAAAAGGGACTGGATGCGGATCTGCGGCTAGCGTCTCTGCGCCAGGATGACCCCATTGTGTTTTACAACCTGGCCTGCAGCCACGCGTTGCTCAACCAGACCCGTTTTGCTTTGGCGGCGCTGTCCAAGGCCATTGAATTTGGGTATGACGATTTTGCGTATCTTAAAAAAGACCCGGACCTGGAGAATCTTCTCAAAGACGAGCAGGTGCAGGCGTTCATTAAAGAGTTGGAACGCAAAAAGAAATCCTCCAAATTATGAAAACGCACCGGAAGGAATTGTGGTTTCGTGCCAAGACCCGACGGGCGTATATAAATATTACGGAGCAGGTGCAGGAAGCGATCGACCAGAGCGGCATCCGCGAGGGGTTGTGCTTGGTCAATGCCATGCACATTTCGGCCAGCGTCTATATTAATGATGATGAGCGCGGGTTGCTGGAAGATTACGACCGGTGGCTGGAGAAGCTGGCCCCCCATGAACCGGTGGCGCAATATAAACATAACAACACCGGCGAGGACAATGCTGACGCCCATTTAAAACGGCAGATCATGGGCCGCGAGGTGGTGGTGGCGGTCACCCAAGGCAAATTGGATTTTGGTCCCTGGGAACAAATTTTTTACGGCGAATTCGACGGCCGGCGGGATAAACGGGTGCTGGTCAAAATCATCGGCGCGTAGCGTAAACCATGAGGCAAAATACCATACGGCACATTAGCACGGGGATAGTGACGGCATTGATCCTATGGAATTTAGGTCAGGCCAAGGCGGACACGGTGGTCTTTAAGTCCGGGCGCTCCATTGAGGGAAGTATCCTCGAGCGTTCGGAGAAACACATTAAGCTCCAGGTGGGTGGCATCACGGTGTCTTATGCTCCGGATGAGATCGTCACCATCAACGGGAGGGAGTTTACCGCGTTTGTGCAACAGCCAACCCCCTCGCCGTCCGCATCTGAGTTCAGTGTGACTCTCAACGAGGAGCAAACTCGGCAGGTCGAAGAAATTCTAGAATTGAGCGGCATTAAGCGTCAAATTGAGGGAATGGCAGAATGGATCACTCCGTCGCTGGAACCTTATCGAACCCAACACCCTAAGTTGCATGAGCTGATGCACCGCATCATGAAAGAATCCTACACACCGGATACGCTTAATCGCATGGTTTTTAACACGTTGTCGGCGCATTTTGACCAAACGCGATTCACGAGCATTTTGGAGTGGTACCATTCTCCTTTAGCCCAGCAAATCACACGGCTGGAAGTCGAGGCCTCGACGCCCGAAGGTGCACAGGACATGCAGCAGTTCGCTGCCGGTTTGGAATCTTCTCCTGTGCCTGATGCCCGCCGGGAACTGATTGAAGAATTCGATGCCGCCGTAGGGACTACCGATGTGTTGGTCGACACTATGACCGCCGTGAGTTTGCACATGGCCAAAGCCGTATACGCCCAGGTGAGCAAGGACCCACCTGTTGCCGCAGAGGATTGGGAAGAAAAGGCCAAGACCGAAATTCGAAAGCAGACAAGATCCACCTTAGAGACATACGCGATGGTTTCTTATATGTACACCTATCGTTCTTTGTCCGATGAGGATTTTAGACAGTACATCCGTTTTGTGCATTCGGAAAACGGGCGTTGGCTGAACCAAATCATTAATCAAGGGTTGGTCAAGGCCATGGGCCAACTCGGCAATGATTTCGGCACGCGACTGGGGGAAGCCCTTAAGAATTTGTCAGCTTCCCCATCGATCCCCAACTTTACTAAATCACAAGGAGGCAAGCCATTAGTCTAGTCGTCTTAGGAACCGTGGCATTGGACCATGTCAAGACCCCTTCGGGCAGCAAAAGCAACATGCTGGGCGGATCGGCAGCGCATTTTGCCATGAGCGCGCGGTTGTTTACGGAAGTGCATATGGTGGCCATCGTCGGTAAAGATTTCCCAGAAAGACATTTGGACTTCTTGCGGCGCAAAGGCATTGATTTGACATCGCTAAAAGTGAGCCATCAAGGAAAGACCTTCCGCTGGGCTGGAGAATATAAAAAAGGCGATTTTAATACGGCCCTGACTTTAAGCACCCAGCTGGGGGTTATGAGCAGCTATATTCCGGACATCACTGAGCAGCAAAAATACCTCCCCAATTTATTTTTGGCCAATTTCGATCCCGACGTGCAGCTCAAACTGCTGTCCCAAGTGCGGTCTCCGCAACTCATCGGTCTAGACAGCATGAATTTATGGATCACCCATAAATTAAAATCCCTCCGTCGCCTGATGAAGCAGGTGCATTTATTTGTGGCCAATGACAGCGAGGCCAGGGCCCTGTCCAAAGAACACAATTTGATCCTGGCGGCCAAACGCCTGCGGGCCATGGGGCCGCGCATGATCATCATCAAAAAAGGCGAGCACGGGGTTTTGTTTTACAGCGACCAATTCATGTTTTCTTTTCCAGCCTATCCGGTCGAGAAAGTGGTGGACCCGACCGGCGCCGGAGACACCTTTGCCGGCGGCCTCATGGGATACTTGAGCAAAGTCCGGCGGGTGGACGAGCGTTCGTTGCGCAAGGCCCTGGTGTATGCCACCACGGTCGCCTCCTTCAATGTCCAGGGTTTCGGCATGGGCCGCACCGCTCCCCTCACCCTCCGGGAGGTGGAAGAGCGGGCCAAACAACTGGTCAAATTCTTCAGCTTATGACTTATTTTGAGCAGATCGGACTGGTGGCATCCATTTGCCTGCCCCTGTGGAACGTCCCCTTGATCATGCGGATTGTGCAGCGCCAATCATCGCGAGATTTGTCCCTGGTGTGGGTGGTGGGGGTTTGGGTCTGCTCGCTGCTCATGGTGCCGGCGGGGCTGGTCTCCAAAGACACCATCTTTAAAATGTTTACCCTGATCAATATTTTCTTGTTTACGGGGGTGCTGGCCGTTGCCTTCAAATACCGTAAATAAAATTGCCAAGTGCGGCACCGCCGCCATCGTCGGCCGCCCCAACGTGGGCAAGTCCACCCTCTTAAACTCCATCATCGGCGAGAAGATTTCCATCACCTCCATTGTCCCTCAAACCACGCGGCAGCAGATCCGCGGCATTTACACCGATCCCCGGGGCCAGATCATTTTCATCGACACCCCCGGCCTGCATGCGGGCGGGGACCGCCTGGACAAATTCATGAACCGTTCCTCTCTGGGCGCGGTTGAGGGGGTGGACATCGTTGTGCATGTGGCCGACAGCAGCGAGCGGGTGGGTCAGGAAGAGCGTTTTGTGGTCAGCCAGTTGGCCCGGCTAAAGATTCCGGTGATTGTGGCTCTCAATAAAGTTGACTACGGCAAGGGACGGCACATTCCCGAGTACATCCATTTGTGGGAAGAGGCCACTGGCAAGAGCATTCAAGACATCCAGAATCTGGTGTTACTGCCGCTCTCAGCCCTCAAAGGCACCAATGTGGAAAAACTTTTGGAAGTCATTTTCGAATATTTGCCCCAGGGCCCCATGTTGTATCCCGACGACATCATCACCGACTTTCCCAAAGCACTGGCCATGGCGGATTTGATCCGCGAACAATTGTTCCATGTGATGCGCGAAGAGATCCCGCATTCCATCGCGGTCAAAATTGAGAAGACCGCCCCGCGCAAGGGCAAAATATTGTACGTGCGGGCCTTGATCTTGGTCGACCGGGATTCCCAAAAAGAAATCGTCATTGGCCATAAAGGCGAGGTCTTAAAGACCGTGGGCACTCAGGCCAGAGTCGGATTGGAAGAATTGTTGGGTCAAAAAGTTTTTCTGGAATTGTTTGTCAAGACATCGAAGAATTGGCGGGATAACCCTGCGCAGTTGGAAGAAATGGGGTATGTGTTTGAAGGTTAAGGTCGATGCTGGACAATGAGGGCATGTCCGTCGTGGTCAAGCGCCTGAGGAAGGCCTTGCGGGAATTGCCCGACCCGTCGGTGACGCTGGTCGGCAAGAAATTCAAAGACCCTTTTCTGGTTTTGATTTCCTGCCTTTTGAGTTTACGGACGCGCGACACCACCACTTGGCCCGTCTGCCAACGGCTCTTTGCCAAAGTGGGTTCACCGGACGGGTTTTTAAAGTTGTCACCGGCAGAGTTGGAACGGTTGATTTATCCGGTGGGGTTTTATAAAACAAAAACCCGGACCATTTTGGCGGTATGTCAGGATTTAAAGCAACGCTTTCAGGGCCAGGTCCCGTCGGAGTTGGAAGCCCTGCTGAGTCTTAAAGGCGTGGGCCGCAAGACCGCGAATCTGGTTTTGATCGAAGGTTTTGGCAAACAGGGGATGTGCGTGGACACCCATGTGCACCGGATTTCCAACCGCTTGGGCTATGTGCGCACCAAGAGCCCTCATGACACCGAGTTTGCCCTGCGGAAGAAATTGCCGGCGCCGTATTGGAATGATTATAATGCGCTGCTGGTTCTGTGGGGCCAGAACATTTGCAAACCGATTTCGCCGCTATGTTCTAAGTGCGTGGTCAATACGATTTGCGAGCGACGGGGAGTGTTGATTAGCAGGTAACTCATCAACGTCGAATTTCCAGCCAGGCCGCTGTAAATTCGACACGTGGCCAGGAGGGCCGGGTTCGGCCGGACAACCTGGCGTTGGCCCTGACAAAGCATTTGCGCGATCGGCTCTCTAGGTCCATGCCGTAAATGTGTTTGTCAAAGCAGGGCTCCGCCAGTTGTGCTCTCATTCAATGAAACTATTCCTCTACTTTTCCCAAATCATCGGCATGGATGCGCTGGACGCGCAAGGGGAATACATCGGAGGGTTGCATGATTTGGTCATGAACCCGCAGGGAGATATTTACCCCAAAGCCACCGCATTGATCATCCGCCGCGGCATGCTGCGCAAAGAATATGCCTGGGTCAAGTGGGAGGACGTCACCTATATCGAGGATGAACTGCGTTTGAAGTTGCCGATGTCGCAGATTTCATTCCAACCCCTACCCTTCCCATGCGATTTCACCCTTCGCCGCGACATCCTGGATCAGCAGGTGGTAGACACCGACGATCAACGGGTGGTGCGGGTCAATGATTTGCATTTGCTGCGGGTGGAAAACCAGTTGTACGCTGCTCACGTCGACGTTGGCCTGCGGGCCCTGGTGCGGCGCTTAGGTTATACCCAAGCCATCGACGCCGTGGTCAGGTTGTTTAATCACAAGTCTTTGTATTTGACCCATGAGGAGCTCATCTCATGGAAAAGCACCCAAATCCTTCCCAAGCTCGGCCGCATGAAGAGTGTGGTCAAACTCGACGTGGCCCGCAATAAACTGGCAGCCATTCCGCCGGCCGCCCTGGCGGAAATCATGCAGGACCTGGATCTCTACGCCCGCGCCTCGCTGTTTAAGTCGCTGGAGGCCAGCGTCCAGCGCAATGTTTTCGCGGACATGAAGGTGAGTTTCAAGGCTGAAATCATTGACCAGCTCGGTGACGGGGAGGCTGCAAACTTGATCGCCAACATTCCCGCCGACGAGGCCACCGACCTTTTGATGAAATTGCCGCGACCCAAGACCCACCAGCTCATGAACCAATTGGGAACAGACACCAATAAAAAACTGCGCAAGCTGTTGAGTTTTGCCAAGGACTCGGCGGGCGGGTTAATGACCACGGAGTATTTGACCTTGCCGCCGGAGGCCACGGTTGCCGATGCTATGAATAAAATCAAGACCAACGCCGAATTTCATGGGGGCATATTTTTCTTATACATGGTCGACGACGCGCACAAATACTTAGGCACAACGTCCTTGCGCCGTTTTATCAATGAACCTCCGGAGAAGCCCGTGATCGAGACCTGCTACCCCGACCACATTTTTGTGCACACGGACGGCAGCGTGGAGGAAGTTGCGCTGCTTTTGGAGCGTAATAAATTCTCCTCCATACCGGTTTTAAATCACGACGGGGTGGTCCAGGGCGTCATCAGTGTTGACGACGTTATGGAAGAGTTGATTGCACTGGTGTGGTCTAAGTACAAGGAAAAACTCTGATGTTTAAAAAAGTCACGGAGGCTATTAAACAGCACCCCACGCTCTCGAAGGTGCTTTTTTTTATTTCGGTCCTGGGGCCTGGCGTCATCACCGCCAATGTCGACAATGATGCCGGCGGCATCGCCACCTATTCGTTGGCCGGGGCGCATTTTGGGTATTCGTTGTTATGGTCCATTTTACCGATCACCGTGGCCCTGATCGTTATCCAGGAAATGTGCGCCCGTATGGCAGTGGCGACGGGAAAAGGGCTGGCGGATTTGATCCGCGAGAATTTCGGCGTCAAAGTCACGTTTTACCTCATGCTCGTATTGCTCGTGGTGAACTTAGGCAACGTGATGGCGGAGTTTGCCGGCGTGGCCGCCAGCATGGAAATTTTTGGGGTCAGCAAATATATCTCTGTACCGCTGGCGGCCGTTTTGGTGTGGATCCTAGTCGTGCACGGCAATTATAAGTCGGTTGAGAAAATCTTTCTGATGGCCTGTTTCTTTTACATTGCCTACATCATTTCCGGCGTCATGGCCAAGCCGGACTGGACCGAGGTGGCTAAACAAACGGTGCTGCCGAAGGTGGACTTTAATTTGGAATATTTTGTCATGCTCGTCGGCCTGGTAGGTACCACCATCGCTCCCTGGATGCAATTCTACCAACAATCCTCCACGGTGGAAAAAGGATTGTCGCCGGAAGATTATAAATGGGTGCGCCTAGACTGCGTGGTGGGCTGCGTGACTGCGCCGATCGTGGCTGCCTTTATCGTCATTGCCTGCGCCGCAACGCTGCATCAGTCCGGCATCCACATCGAGTCCGCCAAAGACGCCGCCCTGGCCTTGCAGCCGTTTGCGGGCATCCACGCCACCTGGCTCTTTGGCCTTGGCCTGCTGGTTGCCTCCTTGTTTGCCGCGTCCATCTTGCCGCTCTCGACGGCATATTCCATCTGCGAGGGGATGGGATGGAATGAGGGGGTGGACAAGCGCTTCGCAGAGGCGCCGGAATTCTTTGGCCTCTACACCGTCATGATTGTCATCGGCGCCGGGGTGGTCATGGTGCCGGGGTTTCCATTGTTTAAAGTCATGTATTTTTCGCAGGTGGGCAACGGCATTTTGCTGCCGTTTGTTTTGATTTTTATGCTGAAACTCATCAATGACCGCGAAATCATGGGGGAGTTTACCAACTCGAAGTCCGCCAACTTGATTGCCTGGATCACGGTGTTTACGGTCCTGGCATTGACCCTGATCATGGTCGTTTTCATGCTGAAATTGGGACCGTCTTCATAAGGGTTCTCTGTAATAAAAAATTTTTCAATAAGCAATCTTTTTTATAGCATTTTTAAAAATTTTTGATAAATTGTAGAGGAAATGGGAAAGCTCATTGGATTGACATACGATTTAAAAAGTGATTGGAAGTCCTCGCCCGACGACCCAATCGATGCTGCGGCAGAACTGGATAACGCGAGGACTATCTCTAGTTTAAAAACCGCCTTCGAATCCGTCGGCCATAAAGTCAAACCCATCGGTTCCGCCAAAAACTTACTGAAGGCCCTTCCCAACTTAGGCGTCGACCTTGTGTTCAACATCGCGGAGGGCCACTGCGGCCGCAACCGTGAATCACAGGTGCCGGCCATTCTGGATTTGTACCGTATCCCGTTTGCCGGAGCGGACGCGTTGACCTTAGGGATTACTCTCGACAAAACCATCGCCAAGAAATGTTTCATTGCAGACGGGCTTCCCACCGCGCGGTTTTTCAAGGCCACGTCCGACGACGATTTAAAGGCCTTAAACACCATTGGGTATCCCTTGTTTGTGAAAACATTGCACGAGGGGACGTCGAAAGGTATCAGCAAAGATTCCCGGGTGGAAAATTTTGAGCAGTTAAAGAAACAGGTCGAGCGCATCAACCGCGCCTACAAACAACCCGCATTGGTGGAGGAGTTTATCAAGGGCGAAGAATTCACCGTCGGCATTATCGGCAACCATCCGCCGGTCGCCATGCCGGTGGTGCAGTACTCCATCCACGGCACCACCAAACTCGGCAATGAATTCTACACCTATCGCTATGTCGCTGAGAAGTTGGTGGAGTACATTTGCCCAGCGCCGATCGACGTCAAACTGGCCAGGAAACTGCAGGACATGGCCGTCCGCGCTTACCGAAGCGTGGATTGCCGGGATTTTGGCCGGGTGGATTTTCGCGTCGATGAAAAAGGAAATCCCTACATTTTGGAGATCAACCCGCTGCCGAATTTGAGCCAGGAAGACGTGTTTGTGCTGTTTGGCCCTGCCTTGGGACTCACCTACAACCAGGTCATCAACAAGATTTTGGATGAGGCCTTGCTGCGCAACGGCCTTTTGCAGACGGAGGCGGCGTCCAAGAAATGAACCCCGTCGCCACCACTCTCCCAGAACCATTGGCCGCTCCAGCCCCGTCGTCGAGGCCGAACATTCCGTTGTCTGCCGATGAGAAGCGTATCATCAAACTTTTCCCCGGTGCCACGGCGGAGGATTGGGAAGACTGGCGCTGGCAGATCCGCAACCGCATCCGCACCTTTGAACAAATTTCCAAGTTCATGAAGCTGACCCCCAACGAGGAAAAAGGCGTGAAGGGGGCCGGCGACAAATTGACCATGTCCATCCCGCCGTATTTTGCGGCGCTGATCGACCCTAAAGACACCGGCTGCCCGATCCGTTTGCAGTCGGTGCCGCAGGCCCTTGAATTCGAGACCGCTCCGGAGGAAATGCTGGACCCCTGCGGCGAGGACAAAAATTCCTCCGTGCACGGCCTGGTGCACCGTTATCCCGACCGGGTGTTGTTTTTGGTCAATGAAATGTGCGCCATGTATTGCCGCTATTGCACCCGCTCGCGCATGGTCGGCGACGGTAACCATACCTTAAACACCGGCACCTATGACGCGGCCTTGGATTATATCCGCAGGCACAAAGAGATCCGCGATGTGTTGATCTCCGGCGGAGATCCACTCACATTAGGCGACCGCATGCTGGAATATTTGATTTCCAGCGTCAAGAAGATCCCGCATGTGGAATTTGTCCGCATCGGCACCCGCATCCCGGTGACCTTGCCTCAACGCATCACCCCTGAACTCATTGCTATGTTTAAGAAATACTCGCCGCTGTGGATGAGCGTGCATTTTAACCATGCCCTGGAAGTCACGCCACGCGTGAAATATGCCTGCAACATGATCGCCGACGCTGGTATTCCCATGGGCAGCCAGACCGTACTTTTGCGGGGGGTCAATGACAAACCTGCGATCATGAAAAAATTGTTCCATGAGCTTTTAAAGATCCGCGTGCGTCCTTACTACATCTACCAATGCGACCCCATCGTCGGCTCCAAGCATTTCCGCACCGCGGTCGACGTCGGCATTAACATCATTGAAAATTTGCGCGGCCACACCACCGGTTACGCGGTGCCCACCTTTGTCATAGACGGGCCGGGCGGCGGCGGCAAGATCCCCATCTCACCAAACTACATCGTCTCCAGCGGCGGCGGCCGTCACGTGGTCCGCAATTTTAAGGGCGAAGAGTACACCTACGTCGACCCCAGCTACTAAACCCTGCTGTGGGTCAAATCCAATTGACAATTCAAACAAACGGCTTATAATACACACTCTATTTAACCGCAACACTTTAAGGAGCCGTGAGTTTCAATGTTGGAAGTCAAAATCAACGATAAGAACAGTTTTGAGAAAGCCATGCGGCAATTTAAGAAGCAATGCCAAAAAGATGGTTTTCTGGTTGAGCTCAAAGAGCGCCGCTTTCACTCCAAGCCTTCCGAACTCAAACGCAAAAAAGGCAAACGCTAACACCTTAGCGCCATGATCAAAGTTCGCCGGGCCCTCATCTCCGTATCCGATAAAGCCGGACTTTCAGAATTCGCCAAAACCCTGCATAAATTAGGGGTGGTCCTTATTTCCACCGGTGGCACCGCGTCGCTGTTGCGTTCCTGTGGCCTTCCGGTCACGGAAGTTTCCGCCTACACTGGTTTTCCGGAACTGCTGGATGGGCGGGTCAAGACCTTGCACCCTAAAATCCATGCCGGACTCCTGGCCGTGCGGGACAACCCCAAACACATGGAAGAACTTGAAAAACAAGGCATTGAGCCCATCGACATGGTGGTGGTTAACCTATATCCTTTTGAGAAGACGGCTGTCAAAAAGAATGCTTCCCTGGAGGAATGCATCGAGCACATCGATATCGGCGGGCCGTCCATGCTGCGCAGCGCCGCCAAAAATTATAAAAGCGTGGCCGTCATTTGCAATCCTGCCCGTTATGCGGAAATCGCTAAGGAACTGGTCAATAATTCCGGGATTTTATCCGACACCGTGTTGGCCAAATTGGCGGTGGAAGTTTTCGAGCGCACGGCGGCTTACGACGGGGCGATTAGTAATTTCTTAAGCGGACGTTTCAAGACCGAAAATCCGTTTTCCGCCTTCCCCAACGATTTAGGGCTGCAATTTACCAAAGTGAAGGATTTGCGCTACGGCGAAAACCCGCACCAGCAGGCCGCCCTTTACTGCGAAGGGAAAGCCAGTGCGAGCTTGGCCGCGCTCAATCAACTGCAGGGCAAAGAACTTTCCTTTAACAACATCCTTGACGTGCAGGCCGCCGTGGACCTTGTGCGTGTGTTGGATGGCCCCGGGGCTGTTATTGTCAAACACAACAACCCTTCCGGTATTGCCGAAGACCCTCTGCTGGAGCGGGCGTACCGGAAAGCGTTTCAATGCGATCCGCTCTCCGCGTTTGGCGGAGTGATCGGGGTCAACCGGCCGCTGGACTCAAAGACGGCGCAGGCGATCATTAAGAGCGGGTTTATGGAATGCATCGTGGCGCCGGAATTTTCTGAAGGTGCGTTGAAGGTCTTGAAGGACAGGAAGAACCTGCGTTTATTGCAACTGGATCTGCAGGCCTTGTCGGTTGAAAACGTGGATTATAAAAAAATCACCGGCGGCCTGCTGCTGCAGGAGAAAGACAACCGGGTCCTTAATCCCGACGACATAAAAATCGTCAGCAAACTTAAGCCCACCAAGGCTCAGATGGACGCCATGCTGTTTGGGTGGAAATTCATTAAGCACGTGCAATCCAATGCCATTGTGCTCATCAAAGGCAGGGAGACCGTCGGCGTCGGGGCCGGCTTGACCAGCCGGGTGGACGCGGCCATTCACGCCATCCGCAAGGCCGGCAAGAAGGCCAAAGGCGCAGTGCTCATCTCCGACGCGTTTTTGCCCAAGGCAGACACGCTCACCCTGGCGGCCAAAGCCGGCGTCAAGGCCATCATCCAAACCGGCGGCTCCATTGCCGACGAGGAAATCATCCAGGCCGCGAACAAACATAAAATGGCCATGGCCTTCACCGGATTGCGGCATTTCAAACATTAATCCACCCGTCTCGGGGGACCTCGCATGACCCCGCAGGAATACCTCAATACTTTTACCAATTTTGAGACCCAGCTTAATCATTTGAGCGCCAATGATTTTGATTTGAGCCGGGTGCTGGAGCTTCTGGCCTCATTGGGAGATCCCCAGAAGACCCTGAATGTGGTCCATGTCGCTGGCACCAAAGGTAAGGGCTCCACCTGCGCGTTTGTCAGCCATGCCCTGGCCGCCGACGGGAAGAGGGTTGGGCTGTACACCTCGCCGCACCTATATCGATTGAATGAACGCATCCGCGTTCTGGACCAGGGTGCCCTGAGGGCCGGCGATGATTTCTACGGCATGGTTTCCGATGAGCAATTGGGGCAGGTGATCAATGCCCTGCGCCCGCACATTGCCGCTATGGTCAACCGGGGCCTGTTTTTGACCTATTTTGAAGTTTTGACCGTCGCTGCGCTAGTTTTTTTCAGCCAGCAGAATCTGGATTGGGTGGTGTTGGAAGCGGGCCTGGGGGGGCGCCTCGATGCCACCAATGTTACCGAAAGCAAAGTGGCGGTCATCACTCCCATCAGTTTAGACCACACCAAGATTTTGGGTAAGACCATCGCCGCCATTGCCGTTGAGAAAGCTGGGATCATCAAACATTCCCGCCAGCAGGTGGTGGTGGCCCCGCAGGAGCCGGAAGCCTTGGAGGTCATCTTGAAACGCTGCCGGGAGTTTGGCATCCACCCGGTTGTTGTCGACGCTGCCGCCAAAGGAAAATTCAAAATACCGCTTAAAGGCCGGCACCAGCAGAGCAATGCCTTGACTGCCGCGGCTGCCATTGAGGCGCTGGCCCACGTCGGGTATACTGTTGATGTGGCGGTGGTGGCCAAGGGATTTAAGAACACCCGCTGGCCAGGCCGTTTTGAACTTGTGCAGGACCATCCCCTGATCATTGCCGATGGAGCGCACAACCAGGCCTCGGCCCTGGCCCTGGCCCGGACGGTCAGCGAGATTTATCCGGAGCACAAAGTCATTCTGGTGCTGGGGATCTTGTCGGACAAAGACGTGGCCGCGGTGGCTGAAGAACTCAGAGGCATGGCAGAAAAAGTGGTGTTGACGAAACCAGCCCACACGCGCGCGCATGTGTTCAGCATGGAGGAAGCCGAGCGTTTGTTTCAACCTAAGACGTGGTTTATGGTGGACACGGTGGCTGAGGCCATGGAACTGGCCGTCGGCAAAGCCAGCCCCGGGCATGTGGTGTTAGTGACCGGGTCTCTGTTTACCGTCGTGGAAGCAAAGAGCTGGACCGTTTCTAGAAAAAGCGTTGCCATATCGTAAGTTATGACAGAAGTGTCCCTCATCTGGAAACGTGTGTAGGACCATTTACACAGCAAAAGGGGGGGGACACTTCCGTCAGAAGTTAATATATCTCAAAGGGTTAGCTAGAAACGGTCCCCATGTAAGAAACGGTCCCCATGTATCAACATACAGACATCAACGATACGATTGCCTCCATAGCTACTCCCGCAGGGTCCGGGGGGATTGGAATCGTGCGCGTTTCGGGCCCTCAGGCTTTGGCCATTGCGGATCGCGTGTTCCGTCCTAAGAACGGAAAACCCTCGGCATTTAAGAATTTCACCGTGCACTACGGCTGGGTGGTCGATGATGCGCAAGCTTTGGATGAGGCCTTGCTCACCATCATGCGCGGCCCTCACAGTTATACCGCCCAGGACGTGGTGGAAATCAGTGGACATGGGGGGCCGGCCATTTTGCGCGCCATCCTGGAATTGGTGCTGCGCTCCGGGGCCCGACTCGCAGAGCCGGGTGAATTTACCAAACGCGCTTTCTTAAACGGCCGCATCGACCTGGCCCAGGCGGAAGCAGTCCTCGATATCATTAATGCCAAGACCGCGGCGTTTGCCCGGGCCAGCCAAAACCAGCTGCGGGGAGAATTATCTGCCGAGCTGCATCAAATTCGTGACGCCTTGCTCGCCATTTATACAACCATTGAAGCGGTGATCAATTTTCCCGAAGACGACACCGACATCCACGGCCGAGCCCTAATTTTCGAACGCCTGCACACCCAGGCCCATCGCATCGACGAGCTCTTGGCCACCGCGCCCAACGGCCGTCTATTAAAGGAAGGCATACGCATCGTATTGTGCGGCAAACCGAATGTGGGCAAGTCGTCCTTGCTTAACGTTTTGCTCAAACAAGACCGCGCCATCGTCACGCCCATCGCCGGAACCACCCGCGATGCGCTGGAGGAGACGGCCCAAATCAATGGCGTCCCTCTCCAGTTAATTGACACCGCCGGCATGCTAGAGCCGCGCGATATCATTGAAGAAGAAGCAGTCAAGCGCAGCCACGTGGTCATCGATAGCGCGGACTTGATCTTGCTGGTATTGGATGCTTCCGCCCCTTTGGATGACACCGATCGATTGCTGATTAAAAAAATCCAGGGGCGCCCAGTGGTGTGCGTGCTCAACAAACATGACCTGCCGCAACAATTGGCGGAACAGGGCTTGCCCGACGGTAAAAAAGTAAAAATCTCGGCCTTAAGCAAGCAGGGGATCGACAATCTAGAACGTGCTATCATAGATTCAGTTTGGCAGGAGGGCTGCCAGGGGCGGGGGATTATCTTAAACAACATCCGGCACGTGAAGGCCTTAACGTCCGCACACGCCATGTTGAGCGAAGCCATGGCTTTAAAGTCTGCGCCGTGGGAACTCGTTTCCCAAAACATCAAAGACACCGTCAACCATCTAGACAGCATCACCGGCCGCAACATCGACGAAGATTTGCTGGACCGCATTTTTTCAGAATTCTGCATCGGCAAATAACCCAGGAGCCCCATGGGCGAATTCCACAACCGGGGCGCATTGAATAACCCCGCCAACCGCTTCGAGAAGATTTCGTATGAGCGAGACGAGGAAGTTTCCGACGAGGATGAGCCAGAGCCCAAGACGGAGTTTTTCAAAGACAGCTCGAAATCGATCATCAGTCATAACGACAGCCCCGACCTCGGATTTTCCGCCAGCGTCAATCCCTACCGGGGTTGCGAACATGGTTGCGTCTATTGTTATGCCCGGCCGACCCATGAATATTTTGGGCTCTCGTCGGGCGTTGATTTTGAGCAAATGATTTTCGTCAAACTGGGAGCGGCGCAGCTGTTAGCCAAAGAACTGGCGCATGCAAAATGGAAACCGCAGGTGCTCATCATGAGCGGCGTCACCGACTGCTATCAGCCCTGCGAACGCAAATTTCAAGTCACCCGTCAATGTTTGGAGGTGCTGCTTGCGTTTCGCAATCCCGTCGGTATTATCACTAAGAATCATCTGGTCACCCGCGACATTGACATGTTCAAACAGATGGCTGCGTACCATGGCGTGTGCGTGAGCGTCTCTATCACCACGCTGGATGCGCATGTGGCCAGGGCCATGGAGCCAAGGGCCGCCACGCCCGTCCATCGTTTAAAAGCTGTTGAGGAACTGACCAAAGCTGGCGTGCCGGTCACCGTCAACGTGGCGCCGGTGGTGCCGGGCCTGACCGAGCATGAAGTTCCCGCCATCTTAAAGGCCGCCGCCCAGGCCGGCGCTTGGGGGGCGGGATACGTGGTGGTGCGTTTGCCTCACGCGGTGAAAGATGTATTTGAACGCTGGCTGCAGGAATATTTTCCGGATCGCAAGGACAAGGTGCTTAACCGCATCCGCGAACTCCGGAGCGGCGCCCTCTACGATTCAAGTTGGGGACAACGCATGAGCGGCACAGGCCTTTTTGCCGAGCACATCCGGGACCTGTTCGACATGGGGTACAAACGGGCCGGCTTTCCGTCGAAACGCATCCAACTCTCCTCCGCATCCTTCCATAATCCGCACATCAGGCAAATGGAGCTGTTTTAGGTGGGCTTTTTTTGTTGCGGTTGCATCGCTTGGCGGGTGCGACGATCAAAATAAAATAAAACACCTACGCATATAGGGAGGGCAATAATTCCGCCGATGGCAATCATTGGTTTTTCCTTTCTTCTCAATGATTGTGACACTGATCAGGAACAACATAAACGCAATGGCAATAAATTCCTGAGCTTCCTTGTTGAGAATGAGGCGCACAACAATCTTCTTTCGCTCATATCCGCTGGCGAAAAGGGTAGGGACGGCCCGGCAAAGGATGGATGTATACAGGATTAACTAGATAAATCGGCGGGGAATGACCTTAAGTGATCAAAATGGATTTGTTTTCTCAACGCTCCATCTGCGCGTACGCGGCGAGGATTTTTTTTACCATGTCCGGGTCCTGGGCCATGGCCAGGATCTTGGGGTTGCCCATGAGGGCGGCAAAATTCTTCTCCTCAATTGCTTTCACAACATCAGGATCGTTAAATAAATCTTGCATGCGGGCGTCCTCGGCCAAGGCCTGCACCGCCGCCGGTGGCGCTCCCGGTGACGCCGACGGGCCTCCAGCGGGCGAAGCCGACTTATCAACTTTAGCTGGAAGTGGAAGAAATTTATTCAGCCAGGGTTTGATTAAGCCATACGTGCGGGAGTCCTGCACATCACGCTCCACCGTTGCCAAAGCCGGCACCATCGGCGCAATTAAGGCCAGGGTAATGATGATGGGCAGGATAAAACACATGCCCCACACCGAATTAACCAGGCCGCCCAGCATGCTGCTGATCAATGACGGGCGGGATTCCCCGCCTGGTTTCGACGACAGTAGATGTAATAAGATCCCCAACAGGTACTGCAGCAAAAAAGGCCCCAACACGCCGATCGCCAGAGAGACCGGCACATTTTTTGTGGCATTGTAATAAACCACCGCCGCGATGCTGGCCGCAAGGAATGCCACCGGGCCGATCAAAGAGCCCAGGAAGCCCCGGCTCATTCCCCGCCACAGGAAAAAACCCAGAAAGCTCAAGAACATAAGATCTGTCATCATGATTTAATATTCGGAGAGGAAGCGCACTTTGAAGACGAAATACAGCAATAGGAACACCAGGATAAGTAACGGCAGGCCCAGCAGGATGCGGACGGCCCAGGGGAAATGCAACTTCAATTTTTGCTTGGCCCTGGCGTCTTTGCTCTTGAGATATTGGGCAATGCTGACCTTGGGTTTTTTTGCCCCGGGTTCTTTCTTGGCAGCCATGGCTGCTAGTATAACATTTCAGTAATATTCTTTGCACTTTTTGATTAATATTTTACAATAAGTATGTGCCCAAATCTCCCTCTAACAAACGCAGCGAACCCCGCCAAGGGTGTTTTGTGCCCGTTGAAGGCAAAGAGGGTTCTATTTTTGATGAAACCTGCACGGTGGACATCAGCCGCCATGGCATAGGTTTCATATCGCCGCGGCCCCATGTCATCAACGAAAAGGTCGCGGTGGAGATTCAGTTAAAACCTAACACGGAACCCATTCTCGTTCTTGGAGTTGTGAAATGGGTGCGCAAACTCATCGATTCGGACCAGTACCGCATCGGCATGAATTTTGAGCAGATTTTATCCGGTTCCCAAACCCGTTTAAACCAATATTTTCGCAAAAATGGTTCCGCAAGACCGTGAACGTGGACGATGAACGCCGCATTTTTGAACGTTTTTCCGCTCGCCTGCCCACGAAATTCAAAGATTCCCGTGATGAATTTGGCACCGACGTGTTTTTAAGGGATGCATCGGCGTCGGGGATGCACATCCTGACCAGCGAACACATGCATTTGGATGACCCGGTGACGCTCGAAGTTGAAATTCCCGACGGCGGCCGCCCCATGGTTTTGCGCGGGCGGGTGATGTGGTCGCGGCCAGTCAATGCGGTCATGTGGGAAGTGGGCCTTAAGTTTCCCGAAATCAATTTTATCAAAATGTCCCGTCTGCTGAAATTTGCCCCTCAGAGTTAAGCCCAATGCCTAAAGAAGAATTCTACACGTTCTTATCCGATGGGGTCAGCTTTGCCTCGCGCCGGGCTGCCAACTTAAGAACCATTTATGCGCCCCTTTGCGGCAGCGATGCCTCTTCTTTAAAATCCGCCATCACTCCGTCGTTGAGCGGCGACATTAAGGTTGACAGATATCACTACCTCACCAAACCGGCCTCCCGCGAGGACTTGCGCCACCCGTTGCGCGATTTTTTTGTCCACATCAAAGGCCGGGGGGTCTATTCTGCCGCCAAGGAAAGCGCGCCTCGTTCATCCACCGTCGAAGTGGGACAGCTGTGGCATAAAGTGGTCCGCGTGCACGCCAAGGCGGGTGTTGAACTGACCACGCTCAATTTTATCCCCAGCAGCAATGAGCCGGTGGAACTGATGCGCGTGAGCATCAAAAATATTTCCCGCCAGACGCTGCGGTTGACGCCCACCGCCGCCATTCCCATCTTCGGCCGGTCGTTGGCCAATAAGCATGACCACGAGCATGTGACAGCGCTGCTCCACCGGGTCCGCCAAAATGCCGTCGGGGTGACGGTCGAGCCGACCATGGCATTTAACGAAGAAGGCCATCGGGAGCTTAAGTGCGTGTACTTTGTCTACGGCAAACAGGCCGGGGGAGGAGCGTTGCAAGGAACTTTTCCAACCGTTGATTCTTTTTACGGCGAGGGTGGCAACCTGGACCGGCCGCAAGCGGTGTTTGATAGCCTGCCGCCACGGCGCCTGACGGAGGGGGCTTTAAACGGCAAGGAAGCGGTGGGGGCTTTGCGTTTTAAAGACGTAACCTTGAGGCCAGGTCAGAGCGCTGACTATATTATTGCCGTCGGCACTGCTGCTTCCGAGAAAAAAGCCGCGGCCATCTTCAAACAGTTTTCCAGCCCAAAGAGCTTCGATGCCGCTCTGGCCGTCACCCAAAAATTTTGGGAGCAAAAGGTCAACGCGATTCAAATTCAAACCGGTGACCCGCGGTTTAATTCCTGGATGCGCTGGGTCATCGTGCAGCCGGTGCTGCGCCGTATTTTTGGCTGTTCGTTTTTGCCCGACCATGATTACGGCAAGGGCGGCAAGGGATGGCGCGATTTGTGGCAGGATTTGCTGTCGCTGTTGCTGATTGAGCCCCAGCCCGTGCGGGCGGACTTGATCAATAATTGCGCCGGCATACGCATCGACGGCAGCAACGCCACCATCATCGGCGCCCGGCCGGGCGAATTCATCGCCGATCGTAATACCATCAGCCGGGTGTGGATGGACCATGGCTGCTGGCCGCTCATGACCTTGCTGTTGTATGTGCATCAAACCGGGGATTTCGATATTTTTATGCAATTGCAGACGTACTTTCGCGACCCGCAGCTGTCCCGCTGCCTGCATAAAGACCCCGGCTGGACCGCCCAATACGGCGGATTCTTGCGGGATGCCAAAGGCCGCGTTTATCGCGGCACCATCCTCGAGCATGTTCTCGTCGAGCACCTCACCCAATTTTTTAACGTGGGCGAGCACAATATCATCCGTTTGGAGAGCGCCGATTGGAACGACGGCTTGGACATGGCCTTTGAGCGCGGCGAGAGTGTGGCCTTCAGCGCCTTTTACGCCGGGAATTTATTGAAACTGGCGGACTTCCTGGAAGAACTGGGCCGCCGTAAAAATCTGGCCAAGGTCCGGCTGGCCAAAGAGCTGATGGCCCTGCTCGACACCTTAAAAAGCAAACCCATCATGTACAATGATTGGCAAGTCAAGCGCAAGATGTTCAACGCTTATTGCGACGCCGTGCAGCCGGCGGTGTCCGGGGCTCAGGTGGATGTGCCCATCAGCGCCGTGGTCGCAGACTTGAGGGCCAAAGGCCAATGGATGTTTAAGCACATCCTCTCCCAGGAGAAAATTAGCGTCGGAAGAAAGAGCAGGGGCCGGCTAAAGAATTTTACCTGGTTTAACGGCTATTATGACAATCAGGGCAAACAAGTCGACCGCGGCACGGACGCCGGCAGCGGCGGCCAGGTGCGCATGGGTTTGACGGCCCAGGTGTTTGCGACCATGAGCGGCCTGGCCACCTCCGAGGACATCGGGCAGGTGCACCGCAGCGTGGAAGCGTTCTTGCGGGATAAAAAATTAGGCGGGTACCGTTTAAACACCGATTTTAGGCTCAAACATTATTTGGACTTAGGGAGGGCGTTTGGCTTTGCCTACGGCACCAAAGAAAACGGCTCATTTTTTTCGCACATGAACGTCATGTACGCGTACGCGCTGTTGTCCCGCGGGTTCGTCCGCGAAGGCGCCGGCGTCCTGGAATCCATTTACCGCATGGCCATCAGTGGGAAGAGTAAAATTTATCCTGGGATCCCGGAATATTTTGATGCCGAAGGGCGGGGGATGTACCATTACTTGACCGGCTCCGCCAGTTGGCTGGTTTTGACGGCGCTCACGCAGGTGTTTGGCTGCCGCGGCCAGTGGGGGGACTTGGTGCTCAATCCAAAGCTCACCAAACATCAATTTGACCGCAGGGGTGTGGCGACCGTGAAGTTTCATTTTGCCGGCCACCCGGTCACCGTCGAGTATGTCAACCCTAAGCATCTGGAAGCAGGCTCCTACGCCATTAAACAAGCCACCCAAAATGGCTGGCCGATGTCTTTTACCCGTCTGTCGGCCCCCGCCTCGCTGCTCATTCCCCGCCATTACATCCAGCGCCCTACCCAAATTAAGGTTTTGCTTGACGGCCTCTAAGCCCTATGTTAAATTTTAGGTTCTATGCGTGCTTTCTATATTGGGCTTTGTTGTGTCACTGTACTGCTGGGTGGAGGATGTTCCAAAACCAGCCAACCATCCAATAAAATCCTGCTTTGGCATTGGATGACCGACCGCGACGAAACTTTTAAAAAGCTCGCCGCCGAATACACCAAACAAACCGGCATCGAAGTTGCCATCGAACTCTTCGCCCCTTCCGATGCCTACTCTCAAAAAATCATTGCCGCAGCCCAAGCCAATGTGCTGCCGGACATTTACGGCATTTTGGATAAAAAATCCATCGTGGCTGATTTTATCAAGGCCGGCCTAGTGGCGGATTTGACTGCGGAGTTTGCCGCCGACGACGGGGCCTGGGAAAAAAGCCTGTTTGAAAAGGCCCTGGCGGTCAACCGTTTCGAAGAGGGCAACACCTACGGGGTTAAACCCGGCATTTACGGCGCCCCCATCGACGTCACCAACATGCAGATGCTGTACAATAAGAAATTGCTGGCCAAGGCTGGGATCTCAAAGCCTCCGGCCACCTTCGACGAATTTCTGAAAGCAGCCCAGGCCTTCAAGCGCATCGGCATCCCGGCGTTTGTCTCCGGCTGGGGCGAATTGTGGCTGGCGGACTGCTTTGCCTCCAACTATGCCTTCAACATCATGGGCGACGACAAAGTGTTCAATACCTTCCGCGGCCGGGTGCCCTACACCGACCCCGATTGGGTGAAAGTGTTTGAGGTCTTCCGCGATATGCGCGACAAAGGGGCCTTGATCGACGGCATTGTGACCAAGGGGAATAAATATGCGGAACAGGATTTTGCCCTGGAGCGCGCGGCCTTTAGTTTTAACGGGTCCTGGTGCGTGAATGTGTACAAAGACATGAACCCGAATTTGGAATACGGGGTCATGCCGCCGCCGCCGGTGTCGAGTGCGCACGCGTTGAAAATTTGGGGCGGGGCGGGCTCGTCGTTTATGGTCAACAGTTTTTCGCCCAACCGGGACAAGGCCATTGCCTTTTTAAAATGGCTCACCGCCAAAGACCAGCAAGCCGTATTGTCCACAGAAACCAATAACTTGCCTTCCAACCGGGACGCCATGCAAATGCTGCCGCCGGTGCTGGAATCATTCGCCAAAGGCATGGAAAATTCGACGCATCCCACGCTGTGGCCGCTCAACGAAGACCCGCTGGTGACCGAGGCGTTTGACAAAGGGATCCAGGCCATTCTGATCGGCGAGAAGACCCCGCAACAAGTTGCCGAGAACGTGCAAAAAGTCAAACAAAGGCAGATGACCAAAGAGCGCAAATGAATTCCCGCGCCGCTAAATTTCAAAATTTTTTATTTGTCCTGCCTGCCCTGGCGATTTTTGCCACCTTCTACATTTACCCTTTCTTCGAAATGTTCAATTTGTCGCTGCACGAGTGGCGGGGGATCGGCCCCAAGACCTTTGTGGGGCTGGATAATTTCAAAGAACTCCTGGGCGACACCGTGTGGTGGGACTCGTTTAAGCACGCCGGGTACATCACCTTAATTGCGCTGACCTTCCAAAATGCCCTGGCCTTTGCCCTGGCCTTGGCCTGCGACCAGGAAATCCGCGCCAAACGTTTTTACCGGATGGTGTTTTTTATTCCGCCGGTGCTTTCTGAGGTGGTCGTCGGTATTTTGTGGAACTGGATCTTAAACTCGGACATTCAAAACGGTCAGCCGGTGGGACTGCTCAATCACATATTA
>JAKFXC010000012.1 GCA_021731625.1 Candidatus Omnitrophota bacterium | reverse complement strand
GCGCCAGTGGCGCCCGCCAGGTAAAAGGAACCGGGTCGGCAGCGCCTTTGTTAAATTGCCCAAAAACCCTGTCGGCGTTCCAAAGCAAGAGCAATTTTTGATAGTCCAGTTTTAATTTTCTAATCGGAGCGGCCATGGCCCCGTCGCTCTCGGAGCCCGGTAAATGTTGCCGCGTTTGCGCTCGCCATAAACGTCGTGCAACTCCTCGTAGAGATTTCCCGCTGGACTTGAATCCTTGCGGTCTTTGTTCAAACACAATTTTCAGAACCTTTTTGTTATCGTTGTTTACGCGCATCGTTAGCCCTGGAAACCTGGCGGGCAATAGCGCTGATGAAGCCATAATTTCACTCCGGAGCAAGGCGGGGGGCATAGAGGTCGCATTCTTCGGTGTCATACTCGCCGTCATTAAAATAAACGGACCATCTGCTTCGACTTCAAGGGAATAGAAGCCGCGCAAGTTTTTGGCGTTTAAGTCGCTGTCCAAAAATTGCTTGATTCCGCCCGGGGTCACCAGCGCCGAAGCGCCATCTTTGGAAGAAATTGTTAATTTGACCGCTTCCGCCCCCTGCACCACCTCCGTCCCTTCAGGAAGTTTATTAGCCAAAGCCAGCAGCTTATTGTGGATGTGACCCAGCAGATACGCAAGATCGTCCGGCGACACCGGTCTTTCGTTCCTTCTTCTGACCGCCACCACAGTTTCATCGTCTGTGGTATCCACCGTAAGCTCAAAAATTGCCGCAGCTGTAATTTGATGTTCCGGATCCGGGTTCAGCCCTTTCAGAAACTCTAGATAATCCTGTACCGCGCCTGGTACATCTTCCGCCTTCATCACCGGGTTTTTGTCGGGAATCGGGACTTCACTTGGTGATTTTCCTCGATATAAGAAAAACACCCCCGCCCCAGCCATGGCAAGAAATGTCAATGGGCGGTCCCAGGGGTGAGACGGACTCCCACGTTCGGACATTGCGTCGGGTGTTTGTGCGTCGGCCATGGTCAGCGAATCACTCCACAACATTCCGGTGGTCAAGATTGCCCACACGGCCCCAAGGTTTGCCCATTGCCTGGCCTTACGCGCAAATGTGGCCCTCATGGCACCGTCGGGCTTCAATGCTTTTCCGCCGATGACCCCGCCGGAGAAATATTTTTTCGGCCCAGCCCGCCGCCCTGATGGCGATGGATCATCTTTGATGTAGTTAAACACTCCTTTTTTATAAGCAGCGAGATAACGTTCATAAATCTTTTGCTTAAGGTTCGAGTCTTTAAGGTCAATGCCTTTGATTTTTGCTTGGTTCGAATAAACCTGATTGAGCAAGGCCTCTTTAAGGGTCTTTTTATACCAGCTGGCCAGAATGAGCGAATTAAATATCTGCCGCAAATTGGCAAAATTCTTGCCGCTGTTGACTTCTCGCTCAAGCTCAGGAAGTATGATGTCACGGAGAACTTGAGCGGTGGTAGTCCCGTTTGGGGACCCTTTGTTGTTCTTATTAAGCGCCAGGTAATCCTCTTCCAGCATCACTTTCAAGTGGCTATTGACCACGAATACAGTTTGGTCGCGCTCAAAGACCTCGGCTTGATCGGCCATGATCCATACTTTGTTAAAGGCGTTGACCGGCAGCAAAGCAGTCCCCGAGGGGGATCCTTGGACGCTGCTGCCATACATCTGCTGGGTCTTGGCATACACCCGATCCCAAAACTCTTTGCCTAATCCTTTCTCGGGATAAATCAAGGAGGCGGTGATTTGCTTCAAGATGTAATCTTGCGCCAGCAGGTCACGCCCCATTTCAGTCTGGCTTAGGGCTTGCGGAATGGTCCTCTCTTTTTCGTAGGGCGACAAATTGACCCAAAAATCTTTTTCCGGAATGGCAAGCGACGCCAGAAAATAGTTGATGAGCTTTTCGCCTTCTTTCTTAAGTGGTTCGCCGGAAAGCTTGTCCTGGCCAACCTCAACAATGAAATCGAAAAGAAAGGGATTGTCTTTGTGAATGGTCATGCCTCTGATGATGGCGGGCTGAAAGGCCGGGCTTACGTTGACCATGCTCCCGGGTTCCGGCAGCGCAGCGATCCACGCGGCAGATGGGGCCTGGCTGGGCTCGGCCTGAGCCGTTGGAATCGGCATCAACGAGGCATTGAGGACGGCGAAACTAAGCACAAAGCACAAGATCTTTTTAAACATGGGGAAAGTATAACATATTTAATGGATTTATGTCTTTCCCTGGACCAAACGTACCGCTCCCAGGGGCACGGCGTCATCTCCAAGGGCCGACTTTAAAATACGGCAAGAGTTGAAGGTCTTAAAAAAAGGGTCGGCATGCACCGCCCCCTCGACTATGGGCAGCATGAAATGGCCACAGGCCTTGATCAAGCCGCCCCCAAACACGATGGCCTGGGGATTAAAGATGTGGTTGAGGGACACGGCAGCTTTGCCCAAATTGATGGCGGCGCGGGTGAGGACTCTTTTGACCACCGGGTCTTTTTTTTGCAAGGCCTCCTTGAGGATGCGGCTTTTGATGACGGCAATTTTGCCTTTGTTGAGGCGGCTGACCGCGGACTTGCGTCCGGATTTGACCAAGGCCCGGATGTCACGTTCAATGGCCCAGCGGCTGCTTAGGGCCTCCAGGCAGCCGTGATTGCCGCAATGGCACAGCGGGCCGTTGACATCGATGATCATGTGGCCAAACTCGGTGGCGGCGCCCTGGGCCCCCAGGAAAAGTTTTCCGTCGCTAATGACCGCCCCGCCTACCCCCGTACCGGGAAAAACCCCGGCCACATGCGTGAGCCCCTTCGCAGCCCCCAGCCACACCTCGCCGAGCAGACCGGCATTGACGTCATTCGTGATCGCCACGGGCATCCTGAATTTGTGTTTTAGGCGCACCCCCAACGGGAACCCGGTCAAGTTGATGTTCGGGGCAGCCAGGATGTGATGCCGCCTGGTGTCGACAATCCCGGGCACGCCCAAGCCGATGCCCTGGATGTTTTTAAAGAGCACACCCGACGCATGCACCAACTCGTCGATGCTGTCCACAATGCAGGCATAGATGTCCTTAGCTTTGACTTGACGAGGGGTTGCCGTCTTGACGCGGTTGATGATCCGCCCCGCCGGCGTCATCAGGGCCCCGGCGATTTTGGTGCCGCCAATGTCTATGCCGATGTAATAGAGCATGCCGATTCGCGCCTCTTGTTAGCGCGTGTAATGGTTGATAAAATATTCCTGGGCGTTGAAATGCCCGTCGGGTGACACCCGCTCGTAATGCCGCTGCGCGGTCAGGCGGCGGGCCTTGCGGTTGTCTTTCCAATAATTGTCAGCCACAAATTGCACGTGGGTCTTAATCTCCGTCTTGGCGATCTCAAACAACAGCTCGATGCGGCGGTCGAAATTGCGGCTCATCCAGTCGGAAGAAGACAAAAATACCCTCGGGGCGCCGCTGTTGTTAAAAATATACATCCGCGAATGCTCCAAAAACCGCCCCACGATGCTGCGCACTTCGATATGCTCGCTTAAGCCCTCCACCCCTGGGACCAGGGAACAAATGCCGCGCACCATCAGCCGAATTTTCACCCCGGCCTGCGAGGCCTCATATAATTTCTCGATAATCTGCGGGTCTTCCAGGGAATTCATCTTGGCAAAGATGGAGCCGTTCTTGTTCTCTTTCTGAGCGGCAATTTCTTTATCGACCAAATCAAAAAAATATTTGCGCAAATCATGCGGCGAAGAAATCACCCGTTTCCAGGGAGAAGGCAGCGAATAGCCGGTGATGACATTAAACATGTCGGCAATGTCCCGGGCAAAATCATCATTAGCGGTGAAATACCCGGTGTCGGTGTAGAGGCGCGCTGTTTTCTCGTTGTAATTTCCCGTCGACAAATGCACATAACGCCGGATGCGGCCTTCTTCCTTGCGCACCACCAAAGTCATTTTGGAGTGAATCTTGAGGCCAGCCAGGCCGTAAATGACGTGGCACCCGGCCGCTTCCAGGTCCCGGGCCCACTGAATGTTTTTCTCTTCTTCGAAGCGGGCCTTGAGCTCGACCACCACGGTCACCTGCTTGCGGCGTTTGGCCGCTTCCATAAGCGCCTTAATGATGGCGGAGTCTTCATTGGTGCGGTAGAGAGTCATTTTAATGGCCAGCACTTCCGGGTCCTTCGCCGCTGCCGCCACCAAATCGACCGTCGGAAAAAAGGACTGGTACGGCAAATGCACGGTGAAATCCTCTTCTTTAATCCGCTCAAATATATTTTCGTAAGGAATTTTAGCGGGGCTGAAACTCATGAACCGCAGGTCCGGACGGTCAACCGCTGCCGCCACCTCCCACAAGAGCGTGAGGTCGAGCTCGCTGTTGACAAAGCCCACGTCTTCCTTCGGGAACTCCAGGCCGGCGCACAAAGCATCGAGCAATTCCGCGGGGGCCCCCTCGGCCACCTGCAGATGCACCACCCGGGCCGTGGGCCGTTTTTTCAATTCCTTTTCCATGGCCTTGAGGAGATTCGGGGCATATTCCTCGTCGAAAAAAAGCTCGCTGTCACGCAGGACTCTAAACAAACAAGAGCCGGTGAACTTGTAACCTTTAAAAAACTCTGTTAAATGGGCTTTGATTAAAGTTTCCACGGTAACAAACGCAAATTCATCGCCTTCCGATGGCACCCGAAGTAGGCGCGGCACCGCCTGCGGCACCGGGATGATGGCCAAATGGGTCTTGTCCCCGCGGATGACGCTGACGGCAAAGACAATGGTCTTAGAAGGCAGGGCCGGAAACGGCCGCCCCTGGTCCACCGCCATAGGTGTGATGATCGGAAACAGCGTGGTGTCAAAATACCGCTTGGCAAATTTTTTCTGTTCGAAGTTTAATTTATCCTCGTCAAGAAACAAAATTTTATTGGCCTCCATACCGCCTTTGATGGAACCGGTGTAGAGCATATAAAATTCTTTGATGAGCGTCTCAATGCGGGCCCGCAGTTCCGCAACCAACTCCTGCGGATAAAGTCCGAACTGGTCTTTGCGGTTGTAGCCGGAGTCCAGCAGCTTTTTGGCCCCGGAATAGCGCACCATAAAAAACTCGTCCAGATTGCTGGTGAAAATGGCCATGAATTTTAAACGCTCGAGCAAGGGGTTACGCTCGTCGGCGGCCTCTTCCATAACACGCTTGTTAAACTCCAGCCAGCTCAAATCGCGGTGGATAAATTTTTCTTTAAGTTCCATATCAGTCCTGTACCTTGACGGTCAAGGTCAACTTGTTCCCAGTGATTTCCTCAAATTGCTCTTTTTTCTCCAAGAAATTTTCTTTTTCGAGGAGGAAATTAGCATGCGATGTAACGCTGATGGCGGCGTCCCCATTGGCATTGAATTTGACCTGCAATTTTTTGACCTTCTGGCGGTGCGAGCGGTCCAGGGCGTTGGCGATGCGCAGTAAGGCGCTTAATTTCTGCACCAGGATCTGCTCGGCGGCGGCCAGGGAATTATACAGCACGTGGGTTTTCAGCGGCGCTGACCGGCGGTGGTAGCGGGCAATGCAGGCGATGATGTTGATCTCAACCTCGGTCAGGCGGAACAGACTCAAAGAGCTGATGACATACTCGCTGTGCTTGTGGTGCGACCGGTTATTGATAAACATACCCAAATCGTGCAAATACGCTGCCAACAACAAATAGGCCTTATGATCCTCTTCCAGCCCCAGACTGTCCTTAAACGCGTCGAAGAGCTGTTCGCTCAAGTGGGCCACAAATTTCAAATGGTTAAGGTCCATCCCCCATTTGCGGCAAAGGAAGTGAGCCACCGAAATCAACTGGTTAAGCTTATTGGTGCTTTCTGAGATTTCGAATTTATAAAGCAAATTGGCCAAAATGGCCTCGGAGAGCGAGGCCTCGAGGATAAAGACATGTTCGCTTTTGCTGAGTTTAAACAGCGTATTTAAGATGGTGGCAAATCCTACAATCGTCGACGAAACTTCCGATGGAATGTGATAGGTGTTGGTGATCTCCTCGGGATTCATTTGCCGCAGGCGGTTTAAGAATTCCTGCGCCTCATTAGCTTTGAATTTGAAAAAATCGGAATCGCGGCGCTTGTTGGGCAGCACGTTCTGGATATAAATAGAATAGTTCTCGTCGATTAAAATGACATCGTCGATGGAAAGGCCGGGGTTATTTTTCTTGATAAAAAGCAGCTCATTTTCAATGTATTCCTCAGTGGCCTCGTGCACTTCCTGCATGGACCCGTCGAGATTGGCCATAAATTGCGACAGCCGCAACGTGCCTATCGGGAACCCCAGGTTAAAGAGCGCCAGCCCTTGCTCCATGACCGAGACGTCCAAACTCCCGGCCCCGAGTTCCGCAATCAGCAGATTTTTCTCGCGTACGGGATAGGTTTTTTTGAGTTTATGCGATAGGAAGTAATCGATGTAATAAACCACGTCGCCGGCGTTAAACACGTCGATTTTTAAGCCAGTGCGGCGAAATACGGTGTCTAAGAAAATGTCCCGGTTTTTGGCCTCGCGTACGGCAGTTGTGGCAATGACGCTCACATTGGTGACGTCATACTCTTTGAGCACGTCTTTGTACTTTTGCAACACCCCGGCGGTCTGGTTGATGATGGCTTGCGGGATGCGGCCCTTGAGGAAGGCGTACTGGCCCAGCGGCAAAAGATTTTTGAGCGATTCAACGATTTTGACGTCGTCGCCGTGGCTTTCGCCGATCAAAAGCTTGATGGAAGAAGATCCTATATCGATGACTCCGGCGCGCATATCAATCTCTTGTAGGCCTGTCCGTCCCTTTGAACACTCCATGCATGTTTTTGGCTCTCCGCAGGGGTATCAACTCAATGCATTCCCCGTACGGAACAACCTGATATTTTTTGCCCGGGTGCAGACATAAATACTGACGGACGTCTTTAGGAATAACAACTTGGTATTTGGTGGACAATGTCACTGTGATCATATGTGCTCCGCAATCAAAATAGCGTTACGATAGTATATTACGCCGCCTAGGGATGGCAAGCCAAAAAAATTCCCCCGCCAAAAGACTTTAGCGGGGGAAGTTAAGAGTAAATCGCGCTGCTTTTAGACCTTTTCCAGCAAATCCTCTCGAATAAACGGCGATTCGATCCGGGCGGACACGGCTTTGGCCGGCTTGGACCGTTGATCGAGCCCCAGCAACCCCGGCAAGCGGGCAGCCGGTACTTTAAACATGTTAAGAATGGTGGGGTACAGAGCGTCGATTTTGATCTTGTCTAGATTCTGCATGTTCATCGGCGCCAGCATGCCCTTGTCGTCTCGCTTAAGCTGCAGGTCCAGGTTTTTAGAGTTGAGGTCGATACCACCTGTGCTATCGAGCATGCCCAGATCAGCCTTAAAAACCTTGCCGATTCGTTTTAAGTCATCAACCCTGCCATCGACAACTTTCCATTGCTGGCTGCCATTAGCGGCAGGCTGAACCGTGGCGAAACCCTGTTTACCTAATTTTTCCACTACTGCTTCGACTTCCCGCAACATAGTGGAACTGTTGTTTAGTCTATCATAATCCTCTAGTATCAATTGAGGATCAATGACGCCTCCTCTTGTCAGAATAAATTCCGTATATGCCCATTGCTTGGGAGTAAATTGCTGAAACGCCTTCAGGAGGTTAATAGTTTGCTCAACAAGCCACAGATCAGCCTCAACTTTTCTTCTTATGGCATCTTGTTCAGGAAGTGCCGCAATTTTTGTATTTTTGAGACGACGCTCCAATCTCTGCAGATATGAAAGAGTGTACTCCCTGTTGTACACCTTCTGAAGTTCGTTTTGAGTCAAGCCGGTCATGGCTTCATTGCCCTTGGCCTTTAGTGCGGCCATTGAACTCGGTTCCGCGTCAAGTCCGTTACCGGTTGTGTACTCAGATTCACCCTGTCTTTCACGTTTCTCTGCTCTTAATTGCACACCTCGCAATATCGCTGTGTCTGTAATGCGAGCCGAATAACCCCATTCGTTGTCGTACCATGCCGGCAACTCAATATTAAAGTACCCGGGGGCGATCTCCTCAACCCGAATCCCATCACCATTGATGAGGGACGATTCCGATCGGCCACGAATCTGAGTCGAGCTGACCAAATCATTTTCAACAGCTAAAATTCCTTTCAATTCCCCCTCGGCCATCTCCAGAAAAAATTGTCTAACAATACCCGCTGTCAAATTTGTTCCTCCAGGCAAATAGAAAGGGTTTTGTGTGACCGTCAAAGAGCCGGTCGGAACATTCCCGCGCGAAGAAACCGCCGTAATCATTTTTTGGTAATCCTCAGAATATTCCAATGTTTTAAAAATAGGTGCCGTGGCGATCCCAGCTCCAGTGGTTGTGAGGATATTTGTCTGTGTCCCCGGCGCCCCCTTACCGTTCGCTGATTTCTGCATCAAGGAATTGGTATTGGTGAATGCGTGTGCCGTTATTAAACTGCTTCCTAAATACTTTCCCCCTAATTTTTCAGCTAGCTTAGTGAGGGCATAAACAGTGGGCACAACACTATTGCTGGTGCAAGATGCTCCGTCGCAAATTCTTTCACCTTTTGGAACTTTATACTCGTTAACTCCAATAATGACGGGAAAAGCTTTGGTTCTTCCGTCAATAGGCGCACTCGGTTGAGTAATCACGCCGGCTAGCACCCTCCCGTTTCTTAAATGCTCCGCCATGCCTTCTCTATCTTTTACTTTACCAGTGGCATCAATAACGACGTCCACATCATATTTATCCCAAGGTAATTCATCGGCGTTTCTGTTATCTTTAAGATAATATATTTTGTGGGTCCATTTATCAACCAATTTCCCTTCTGCGTTCTTCTCTTGGACAATGACCCGGACAAAGTCTCCCTTTTGATCTTCACCAATTGAAAACTTGCCGGGGAAGTCACCTCCATGGGTAACATCATGCTCCAGTTCGGCAAGAAACTCTTCAACGGACCACTTGTAGTGTTGCGCGACCAAATGAATATCTTGAGGACTAGTCCACAGCAAAAACTGCCACAAAATTGTCTTTCCTGTTCTGCCTGGTCCGCTGACGGCAATGGTCAATGGGCTATCCAGTTGTGGTCTCTTTGCCCATTTGCTGGGTTCAAGCAAAGATCCTTTCACCGTCGGCAAATTACTCACCTTTGGTTCTTCAGGGGTGGTATAGGAATCCTCCTCGTTATAGAATAATGAAAAAGTAAGCATCGTTCCCAAACCAGGTATTGGCACCGCACCAATCACATCTCTATTAATCAATATTTTAGATTGCGCCAAAGCACGCGATGATATGTCAGATCTTTTTCCAGGCAAAAGCACCATATCATCCGACAGGTTCATCAATTTAATGTTCTTATCTAAATCCTTAGCAATCTTTTCCTTGGTTAACCCCTCTTCTGGAACAAACATTGTCCAGTAGACCTCCGTAGGACCGGCATCCCCAGATTGAACACCCACAATAACGTCATTCCCCTTTGTCGGAGAAAGCAGGTAGTTCTGATTCCGGGTCACATGATGCAGCTTCCCATTAAATTCAACCGGCCATACCGGTTGATCATCCGAATTGCGAATGATTGTCATCGGCGAGCTCAAGGGTTTGCCGTATAACTCTTCTATGGCATTAGCTAAATTCTCCAATCGTTTTTCTGCTGCCGCTTTTACCCGCGCGTTAAACTTATTCATGACTGCTGCTTTAGAAATCATCCCTGTATCTTGTTTAATTAATTTCCCTTCCTGCTCCGCCTTGCCAAGAGCCGAGCGATAATTTGCAAGGATTGCCAGCTGTCTTGAATTTTGATTTGCACTCTTAGGGGTGGATCTTAGAGAATTTTCTTGGATTGTAATCTGTCGACGGACTTCCAAGTATTCCTCTCGGGACAAGTCCCCGTTGCGGATTTTTGCTTGCGTTAAAGGAGACAACTTCAGAAATGTCATCATGTTAGCGTCTGTATATTCCATTTCCTTCCCAGAACTGTTGTCCGGAGCAAACGCCACCAAGCCGACCGGTGCCGTCATTCCCAAATCCACCTGCGCGATGTAGGGCGATTTGACGGTTTCTCCCATCATGGCAAAACTGTACTTTGCATCCAGCGCTGCCCGGACCAGCTTTTCAGTGCCTAAGGCCGTGGCCCCTCCGGAAACGTACTTGCGCGGTATGACCTTCTGGGTCGAGGGGTTGACATCTTCTTTGATATAGTTGTAAACGCCCTTTTTAAAGGCCTTGAGGTACTGCTCGTAGATTTTTTGATTGGCTTGCGGGTCGTCGATGCGCACACCTTTGGTCTTGTGCTGATTGACATATAGTTTTCCGAGGATGCTTTCTTTGAGACGAATCTTAAACCAGGTCGCCAAAACCATGGCCTGATAGATCTGGCGCAAATTGGCAAAATGCTCACCGGCGTTGACTTCCTGTTCGATGGCCGGGATGATGATTTCGCGCACCACCTTGGACGCAGCGGCTTGCTCCCCGGCGCTGTGCCCATTTTTATTCTTCGCCAAATAATCTTCCTCCATCATTACCTTCAACTGGGAGTCCACCACAAAGGCGCCGTTCTGATGCTCGTACACCTGGGCCTTGGAAGGCACGATCCAAACTTTATTAAACGTGTTGACCGGAACCGCAGCAGTGCCTAGCTGGGCCTGGGCTTGGGCGTAGACTTTATCCCAAAACGTTTTGCCCATGTCTTTCTCAGGATACGTCAATGAGGCGGTCAATTGCTTGAGGATATAATCCTGCGCCAATAAATCGCGCCCCATTTCGGTTTCGCCGAACGACGGCGGGATGATGCGGCCTTTTTCATAAGGGGACAAGTTGACCCACATTTCCTCCTCGGGCACCGCCAGGGCAGCTAAAAAATATTTGACGAGCTTGAGACTTTCTTCCTTCAAAGGCGCGCCCTTAAGGCCGGTGTCGCCGGCGTCGATGAGAAAATCAAATTTGAAGGGATGTTGGGGATAGACCATCAAGCCCTTGACAGATACGGGCACAAATGACGGGGTCAATTGGATCATTTTGCCGGGGACCGGCAGTTCGATAGGTTGGGCGTAAAGCTGCGGGGGGACAATTAAGGAAACCGAAAACAAAAACGCCAAAATTTGATGTAAAGTACGCACCATTTCCAAGTTCCTCCTGAGTTAATTATTGAATACTAAATATGTGCCGGAAGCGTTTTCACTAAGCAATACAAAACCAAATGTACCATACTTTTGATGAAAAGCAAGCAAAGTCACTGCCAAATTGGGGATTGCGCGCCCAGATCGCCGGATATGATCACTTCCCGGGAAATGCCCAGGGAAATACCAGCCAGATAAACCCAGAAAATCCCCTGGACAGGCCCATAGGCGGCTGGCCAGCGGCGGCGCAGATGCTCAAAACCTTCCACCGTGGCGAACAAGAGCAGCGGGGCAAAAAATAAGGACATCCGCGGGACGGTAAAAGGAAACAGCCGCAAAGCTCCCAGTAGCAGCAATTCAAAAAAAACTGCCCCGGCAATGGTCACGACCGACTGAATACAATAACGGTCGAGTTTGAGTGTCCGCCACCAGACCCATAATAGGTAGCCAAAACCAAACCCGATAAAGACGCGAGCCCCGGCCCGGAAGAATTTCGGTTTTTCCACAAACCACCGCGATATTAAATTGTTGATGCCCTCCCCCAGCGTCTTGAAAAAATCGCCGATGGAAGAAAATGAAATAAAATAATCGTGCCAATAGATCTCCAACAGCTTCGGGATACTGACCCGCCAATCGAAATAATAAAGGCAAGCCAGCACTACGAAATACAGCCCGGCAAAGGGCGTTAAGATCCGACGGGCCTGGGCGTCTTTCGGGGTCAAACGCGCCAATTGATAGAGAGGAATAAGCATCAAAAACAGGGCTGCGTAGGAAAAAAATCCCAAGAAAGGAATGCAGAGGAAAAAGACATAGCTTAAACGTCTTTGGGCGCAAGCAATTAAGATCGTGGTGATGAGGGCGGCGGCGAGAACGTCCACGGAATATTGTTTAAGCTCGGCACCATAGTAAATCAAGGGAACAGAAGCGGTCCAGCACAGGCAAAAGGTCAGCATCGCCGGGCTGTCCCCCCACCGCCGGTGGGCGATCTGGACCCAAAGCAGGAATGCTGCTGCCATGGCGGCAAATGGGAAAAACCTTAAGGCCAGAACATGATAATCGAATGGACGAGAAAATTGCTGGATCAGCCATAGATAAAGTCGCGGGAAAGCTTGGTGAGATTCAAGCGGCTGGGCAAAAAGAAGACCGTTATGGAGATTGCGGACGCTGTCTAAGACCAGCGCTTCGTCGTTCCATAACGGCCTTTGATTGAAATAATGGACGGTCAAAAGCAAAAGATACCAACCGACCGCCCATTTGATCAGCAGACGCACTTAGGGCTGGGCTACCGAGCCTGGCAAGAGGCACATTTTCTGGCCGCCGCAGCTGTACTTCGCAAACAGCATACCGGCAAAGAAAATCAAGCTGCCTACCAAAAACCCGAAAATCAACTTTTTACCGGAACAGCACTTCGATCCGGGTGTGGGACTGCAACAACCTTCTTTTTTTTCTTCAGTCATAGAATCCTCCTTGCTATATGTTAGTATACCACAATCTGGCAGCTGGGTCCTAGCAGATTATGTGGACTGTCCCGGGGGGGACACTTCTGCCAGAAGTCCATACACTGCAACAGGCCCCGCAGAAACGGTCTACACCAGTTGGTAGTTATTCGGCCGGGTAAAGACGGCCTGCACGGCCGCGATATTGCGCATGGCAAAGGCGGCCTCGCAATACGAGAAGTAGTAATTCCACTTGCGCTTAAAGGGCTCGTCGAACCCCAAACCCTGCAGCCGCGCCCAATTAGCATTGAAGCCCTCGCGCCAGGTCCTTAATGTGCGCACGTAGCTGGGTGAAATGTCTTCATAATCAAAAACATTCAAATTGCCGGTGGCAAAGGAAGCGTCGTGCAAGGCCTTCATCGACGGCAACAGACTGCCGGGAAAAATGTGTTTCTGGATCCAGTCCACATTGTCGCGGAAACTCTCATAACGGTGGTCGGGCGACATGATCATCTGCAAGCCAACAATGCCGTCGCTTTTTAGCAATTTGTGCAGCTGAGCAAAATACACCGGCAAAAACCGGTCTCCCACCGCTTCAATCATTTCAATAGAAATGATCTTATCGAACTTGCCCTCCACATGGCGGTAGTCGGTCAGCTGGATGTCGATTTTGTCATCGACATTGTTCGCCCGGAACAACTCCTTGGCATAGGTGTACTGCGCCTGGGAAATGGTGATGGGCGTCACCCGGCAGCCGTAATTCTGGGCGGCAAACAGAGCGAATCCGCCCCACCCCCCGCCGATCTCCAGCACATGGTCGGTTGGTTTCAGACGGAGTTTCCGGCACCACACCTCAAACTTGGCGATTTGGGCTTGGTGCAAATTCTGCTCCGGCTTGCTAAAATACGCCGACGAATAGGCCATGGTGGGGTCTAAAAATGTCTGGAAAAAATCATTGCCAAGGTCGTAGTGCTCGAAGATATTCTTGCGGCTGCCAAGCAAGGTGTTGTCGCGCAGCTGATGGGCCAGCGTATTAAATAACCTAAACCAATTGACCGGCGTACGTTTGACATTGTCCGCCATGAGGGTTGGGTGATGCTCGACATTGTGGATCATCCATTTGATGACCGCGGTCAAATCGTCGGTTTCCCAGTCCCCGTCGACATAGGCCTCGCCAAAACCCACGTCCCCAAACAGCACGCATTTTTTGAAGAAATCAAGGTGCTTAATCCGAATCAAGGCCCGGATGCCGTCCGGCTCTTGGCCGTAGACACGTGTTTTCCCGTCAGGCCATATCATGGTGAGCTGGCCCAACCGCAGCGGTAAAAAGACCTTATGAATGATGCGCTGGCAAAGAGACATCGCGTTGGAGGTCCGGGTTGGATTCCTTGTTTTGGTAAGGCAATTTTTTCGTAAAATGCAACACGGCAGCGTGCCAGTGGATCAAAAAAATTACTTTCAGGGTGACGAAGGGAAACCGCAAGGTGTATTTGAGCACATTGGCCGTGGTCAACTCTTGGCGGCGGCCGAGCATGGACGAATAAAAAAACCTTTGGCCGTTTTTTAAAACGTCAATGCCGATTTTTAACTGGTCGTCGGGGACCTGGATCTCAAAGTCCATCACATTGTCCAAATCGGTAAACGGAGAAACGTAATAATATTTCGTCTGCCGGTCGTTGAATGTCTGTTGCGCGCGTTTCTCCGGCCCCAGGTAAAAATATTTCAATTCGCCGAACGTATTGCCGATCTCCGGCACCACGCACACCGGCTGCCCATTGGCGTCGAAACAAAAATAAAAAGACACCGGATTAAAAATATAGCCGAATGACCGCAGGTTGGTCAAGAAGGTAATGCGCTGGACCTGGTCGTTCACCCCTTGCTTGCGCAAGTAGTCCCTGACATTGCCAATGTGGTCGGCCTCGCGGAAATTATACAGTCGAGGCTGATTATGGCCAAAGAGGCCGGTGCGACGGGAAACTTGATCCAGCTCGTCTAAATCCAGATAAAACATAAAAATGGCATGTTCGAACCGGTAGTGTTTTGGGGCTCGACGCTCGTGCATGATTTTGATTTCGTATAAGCAGGAGTTCATGGCCAAATGTGTTCTCCGGAGACAGCGCGGGCGGCGTTTAAGGCCGACCATAAGCCGTCCTCGTGGAAACCATAACGGAAATAAGCTCCGCAGTAATAAATGGGGCCGCTAAGATTGAGTTGCGGCAAATCTTTTTGCACGTATTGGCCTAAGACCGTATAGACAGGGTGCCGGTAGGCGGTTTCCCAAATGATTTTCTTGGCGTCGATGAGGCCGGGGTCATTGATCGATATGAAGTAATCATGCGTTTTGGATAGCCCCTGCAGGCTGTTCATGTAGTAAATGGTGGTGGCTGCCGGACGTCCGTCGGCGGTGGGAGCAAAACGGTAGTTCCAGGACGACCAGGCCCGTTGGGTCTTTGGCATGACAGAGATGTCTGTGTGCAGGGTGGCTCGGTTGGAATAATAAGGAAATTTCTGCAGTAAATTTTTTTCGTTAGCGGTGGGGGAGTCCAGAAGGTCTAGGGCCTCGTCGGCATGGGCCGCCACAATCACTTTATCGTATTCTTCCTGGCCGCCGGCCGCATCAACCACCGTCACTTTACCGCCGGAACGGATGACTTTGATAGCGGCCTTCTGGGTCCATATCCTCCCCCTTAACTCGGCCAACAGTCTGTCACGGTACTGGCGGCTGCCGTCCACGCAGGTGCGCCATTGCAGATGGCCGGACAGTCCCAGGAAACAATGGTTTTTAAAAAACCTCACCAGCGTGACGACCGGGAAGGACAGCATGGTGTCCGGCGGGGTTGACCATACCGCGGAACTCATGGGGATGAGGAATCTTTGCACAAAATCGGGGCTATAGCCCTTGACCGAAACATATTCCGCCAAAGAATAATCCAAATAGTCTTTCTCTTCCAAGACCTCGACAGCTTCCTTACTGAACCGGTCGATTTCCATCAACATGCGCACGTACGAGGGCTTGAAGATGTTCTTGCGCTGGGCAAATAAACCATTGTAGCCGGTGCCGCTAAACTCCAGACCGCTGGGCACATGCTGGACGCTAAAAGACATTGAGGTGGGCTTGGTTTTGACTCTGAGTTCTGCAAACAGGCGGGTGAGCAGCGGATAGGTGGTTTCATTGTACACCATGAATGCGGTGTCCACGTGCAGCTGCTGCTGGCCTTCGACCACGGTCACCGTGTTGGTGTGCCCGCCGACGTAATTGTTCTTTTCGTACAGGGTGAGGGCAAATTTCTCCCGCAAAAAATATGCCGCCCCCATGCCTGAGATGCCCGTACCTATAATGGCTAGTGTCTGCATAGAAGAGTAGGAAAAAATAGGGGACGAAATAGGGGCCAGCCTCCTATTTTTCCGATTTTTTAAATTTCTAAAGCGCAAAAAAATAGGAGGCTGGCCCCTATTTCGTCCCCTATTTTTTCTTTAACCTATAGTGACTGACCATCCACTCTGTGCCGTTTTTGTAGCCCCATAACTCAGCGCAGGCCATAAAAAAAACCCGCCAAAAATTCCACCACTTCCGGTATTCCTCTTCACCGTACGCCGATTTTAAAACCGGCAAAATCTTTTCCTTGTTGGCGTCCATATTCTGCAGCCAATGCTCAGCGGTGCGGGCATAATGGGTGCCGCTCACCCGCCAATGCTCTTCGCAGGTCAAGTGCTCCTGAAAATACAGCAGCAAATGGTCTGACGGCATGATCCCGCCGGTAAAAAAATATTTTCCGATAAAATCACTTTCATCGGTGTGGTCGTACAGATACGCATGCTCGCGGTGGGCAAAAATATGGATAAACATTTTTCCATCCGTTTTCAAAAACGACGCTGCCTTAGCGAGCAGCTTCTCCCAATTGCGCATGTGTTCGAACATTTCAACACTGACAATGCGGTCAAAATGGTGATGGATGGTAAACACATTCATGTCGCTGGTGATGACGGTCAAATTTTTAAGTCCCCGCCGGTTGGCCTGCGCGTCGATGAAGGCCTTTTGGGTGCGGGAATTGGAAACCGCGGTGATGGCCGCTTTAGGGTAACGCTCGGCCATAAATAGCGACAACGAACCCCAGCCGCAGCCGAATTCCAAAATATGCTGCCCATCCTGCAAAGCCGCCCGCTCGCAGGTGATGGCCAACATGTCGGCCTCGGCTTGGTTGAGCGTCTCGCCGCCGGTGCGGTAATACGCAGAACTGTATTTCAGGTGGCTGCCCAAACACAACTCAAAAAACTCCGCCGGCAATTCGTAATGCTGCTCATTGGCCGCGCCCGGGTTTAACGCCACCGGTGCGCCGTGCATGTGGTGGATGAGTTTCATGAGGCGGGCCTGGCCAAACTCCACCCCTTCCTCTTTTTCACTCTTGATTTTCTGCGCCAAAAGCTGGCGCATGGCAAAACGCAGCGCCAGGTCAGGCACCAAACCCCGCTCCACCATGCCCTGCGACAATGGGACTAAAAATTTCATATTCTTTTCTTAAACCATGGAATAAACATACTGGTGGACCGTTGGTAGCGCCGGTACTCTTCGCCCCGGGTTTTGAGCGCCTGGGCCTCTGCCAAGGGCACCCCGCTGACCATCAATAAGAAATAAAGCATGATCACCGGAGAAAGGATCGCCCACACTCCGCCAGGGACGGGTAGAGCAAACAAGAACCAACCCACCCAAATCAGCCATTCAAAAAAATAATTCGGATGCCGGGAATAATACCACAGTCCTACATCGCAGGTCTTGCCCTTATTGTCGGTGTTTTCCTTAAAACGGCGCATTTGCTCATCTGCCTGACCCTCCCCAATTAACCCGACAATGATGATGGCAATACCCAGGACCTCGACCCCGGCCAAATGTGTGTAAGGATTTAAACAAATTAATGCAAAAGGATACGACAAAACCACGTCGAGCAGGCCCTGGAATTGAAACATCCAAAAGAATTTAAAATTCTGGTTGGTCTTCCATTCGTCGCGGATGCGGCGGTAGCGCCGGTCCTCCGAAGGGTCCTTGCGCAGGCGATTGATGAGTAGCACGCAGAGGCGGGAGCCCCACAAGGAAACCAGGAACAGAAGAATGATTTTCCGGTTGGTCATCCCTCCCGTGCTTAATATATAAAAAACCGCGCACCACATGAGCCCCATCACCCATCCAAGGTCCACATACCCGGCATTCTTGGTTTTTGCCTGCTGCAGCCACAGGAACGTCATTAAGACAACGATCGGCGGCCAAGCTTTAAGCATTAAAAAAAATTCCATATCAGGCGCGGCGCAGCAACACCGCTTCCACTCCTTCCCCTTCTTTTAAATTCTTAAACTGCACAAAAACATAAAAGGCCGTAGCAATGCTGCCTAGTACGATAAAAGCCACCACCCGTGCCAAAGAACGCAGCCAATTGCCTTCCTTGTAAATGACCCAACACGCCAGAATGGCTATGTTGTTGTAAAAATCGACTAAGGTGGTCCAGAACCAGGGCTCGTCAAGCACGGGTTGGGGCAAATGCAGCAGGTCGCTTTTCATCTGGGTGTAGATGACAAGGCAAAACATGGACAGCGACATGGCCATAAAAAAATACTTAAGATTCTCATTCATGTGCTCCTCGTTCAGGACGGATCCGCGAAAACGAATCCGGGTTACACCGAGTGGCACAGGGTTGGCATCAGATTACCGGCGGCGGAAGATTTTTGTAAATACATGCTCAACAGCATTTAACGTCCCGGGAATAATATTAAATATCACTGGAAAAGCGAACAAAAAGAAGCTCAAATTGGAATGCGAAAACCCGGCAATGATCCCGAACGCCGCAAAAATAGGGGTCAAGGACAACCGCACCGCCCCCTGCACAATTAGGCGAAGACTCAAGTCTTCATGCAACACCGTCTTGTCTCTAAGACCGACTACCAGCATCGCCCATTGAACCACCCCGATGAGAATCACATTAAATCCATAAACGGCAATCGCCACCTCGTTCTTGGGATACTCCCCGATCAAATGAGTGGAAAAAGGGATCAAAGAAATAAAACACAAAAATAAAATATTCAGGAGGACCAAAATCCGATTGACGTGCTTGATGTACATATGGAACATGGCGTGGTGGGAAATCCAATACATGCCCAGAATCAGGAAACTCAAATAGTAACTGCGGAACAAAGGCCACATGGCCCACAGCTTCTCCCTCAATTCCCCGCCGCCTGCCCCATGGTCCAGATGCGGCACGTGGATTTCAATAATCAACAGCGTCATAACAATGGCAAATACACCATCGCTTAACGCCTCCAGCCGAAATTTATTCATCATAATAGGAGGAATTCTAGCAAAACCAGGCCCTGAATTCCAATCCTATTTGACTTACGCCCTGCCTTCATGTATAACCTCTGGTATGCCTCTCTTGCGCAAAGTGTTTTTCTATCTCTTTGCTCTGGTATATCTGGTGATCTGCCCCTGGATCATTTTACGCATGCTCGGCTATGACCGAGACCCCCGCACCCACCATTGGGTCAAAACCGGAATCATTTACATCTCCAGCAACCCGCCCGGCGCCACCGTCTTTATCAACGGCCGCGGTATGCCGGAAAAAACCCCCACGATCATCCGCGATTTGACCCCTGCCAACTACAAAGTGCGCATGGTAGCTGCCGGATATGAAGCGTGGGAGAGTGACATCCCTGTGGTGGATCGCAAAGCCACCTCGGTCGAAAATATCCTCTTGATCCCTAATGAATGGAAAATCAAAGCCCTCAACAGCATGCCGCTTTCCAAGTTGATTCCGGTGCCCGGCAGCAATTATTTATTGGTGTCCGCCGATGACACCGCTAAAAATATTTTTATTTTACGCCTCAATAAAGACATCGAAGACAGCGACAATAACCCCAAATTGAATGTTTCGGAGTTGGAGCCCCTGTTCCCGGAAGAGTCCATTTATGCCGAAGGCCGGGTGATGCGTTTTTTTACGGTGGAGCCCAGCCCTTTCCTGGTCGTCCAGTTGGAATTTGGGGAGAAACAAAAATACCTCTGGATCGATCCGCGCGACAAACAAGTCCATATCGAGGACATCAGCGACCTTCTGCCGCAGCCGCCAGGCAAATTGTACTGGGAGCCCAATGATGAAAAAAACCTTTTTGCTTTTTATCCCGGTGTGGTCAATCGCATCAACATTAAGGCCAAGGCCATTTTTCCAAATATTGCGGAAAAGGACATTCCGCTGGATAAAAAGACCATCACGGTGTTTAATACCGTGGCCGCCGACCAGATTTACTTGATCAATAACGGCAATACGCTGCTCTTTCGTAAAGGGAGGGATATTTTTTTGACCGACCAGGAAAGCTTTGGCCGGCCACGCCTGATCAAATTGCTCAGGGTCAAAGACCACACCGACGTGTATTTTGCCGAACGCACAGGCAAATTGTTGTATATTGACCCGGACAGCGCTTTACTCTCTTCGATGGAAGTGTTGCACCATAAACCATTTATCCCCAAACCCATTGCCGATACCCTGCGTCTGCAAAAATTGGAACAATAATGGAATTTGCCTTTTCCAAAAATAACTTGTCCCCCTCTCAAGTCCGCCTGCAGCGGAGGTTTGAAATCCTTCCGGGTCTCACCAGCTGGACCATTTTGATCGGCATGATTGTATTGTCCATTTTTTTGCCGTTCACGGCGGCGATTTTTACCATCGCGTTTTATTTGTACTGGTTGCTGCGGCTTTTGTACATGACGCTGTTTTTGGTGTTCTCTTATATGTGCTTAAATATCGAGCAGAAAACCAATTGGATGGCACGGGTGCATGGGATCGATACCATAGCCACGTATCTGGACTTGTTTAAAAGCTGGCATGAGTTGTTGACATTAAAGCAGCGGGCCTCGCTGTGGAAGCACGCCCGGGAAGTCCGGCGTTTGGCCAGGAGCCAAGCATTGCCTCCTCTCTCAAAAGACATTTACCATTTGGTCATTTTTCCCGTCGTCAAAGAGAGTTTGGGCGTCATAGAGCCGCCGGTGGCGGCCATTGCGGGACAGCAATTTCCGGCCCGGCAAATCATCGTGGTTTTTGCCCTCGAGGAGTGGGCTGCTCCAGAGATCCAAAAAGACGTGCATGCCGTGGCCGAGAAATACCGCCACCTGCTCTACGATTGTTTTGTGGTGCTGCACCCCGCGAATTTGCCCGGCGAGGCCAGGGTGAAAGGGGCCAATGTCAGTTGGGCCGCCCGCAATGCCACGAATTTTATCCGCGGCAAGAACATCCCTTTTGAAAATGTCATTGTCTCCTGTTTCGACGCGGACACCGTGGTCAGTCCGGAGTACTTTGCCTCGTTGACGTACCATTTCATGGTCACCACCGATCGGCAGCGGGCCAGCTTCCAGCCCATTCCGGTTTATCACAATAATATCTGGCAGGTGCCGGGCTTTGCGCGGGTGATTGAAACCGGCTCTTCGTTCTTCCAATTGATCGAGGCCACCAATCCGGAAAAGCTGGTGACCTTTTCCTCCCACAGCATGAGCTTTAAAGCTTTGGTGGAAGTGGGTTATTGGCCGGTGGACATGATTTCGGATGATTCAGCGATTTTCTGGAAAAGCTATTTGCATTACGACGGACACTACCGGGTGGTGCCGATGTATGTGACCCTGTCCATGGATGTGGTCTCGTCGCACAATTGGTGGCAGACGGTGCAAAGCGTGTACAAACAAAAACGGCGCTGGGCCTGGGGGGTGGAAAATTTTCCGATTGTGATGCGGGGCTTTCTTTTGGCGTCTAGAATCCCCATCTTCGACCGTCTGCGCCACGCCTTTAAAATGTTTGAGGCGCACATTTCCTGGGCCACCTGGGGATTTTTATTGTCCGTGATCGGGTGGATGCCGGTGCTTTTTGCCCGGCGGGAATTTGCCTCTTCGGTGGTTTATTATAACGTCCCCGAAATTGCCAATACCATCTTTAACCTAGCGTCCCTCTGCTTGATCACGTCCATTATCTTGAGCCTGTCCTTATTACCTAAAACCACCCTCCGCACCTCCTGGTTGCTCAAATTGGGTCATGCGCTGGAATGGCTGATGATCCCGTTTATCTTAGTCCTCTTCGGCGCCCTACCCGCCCTAGACGCCCAAACCCGCCTGATGCGCGGTCAATATCTGGAATTCTTTGTCACCGATAAAGTACGGAAAAAGTAGGGACAGCTCCCTATTAATTTGGTGCCACCCAGTGTAACCCGAATTAATAGGGAGCTGTCCCTACTTTTTCCCGAGATTTATCTTCCCCACGCCTCGACTTCCACAATGCGCGAATAGCCGGCCATGGCGTTGTCCACCTGCACGCAGACGCCATTGGTCGTGATCGGCGCCAAATTGAAGGTACGTCTGATTTTATTATTGCCCACAACAACTGTGCCGGGAATGTCTGCGCCGCAATCACCATTACCTTGCAGGGTTTTAAATCTAAAATCGGTGATCCCGTACCTTGTAAATGTGGCATTGTCATCGGGATTGTTATCTTTCGGATCATCTGGGCCGTAATTGTCCTTCAATGTGTAAAGGACGACTTTATTGATGGTTTTCTGGCCGCTAAAAGTAATCTTTAGAATATCGGGGAATTGTTCTGGAGTATAATCATTCCAACCTCCGCTGTTTCCCAGTTGGCGCCAGTGTGGATGTTGTCAATGGCCGAACTAACGGAGAAATTTAAATGTGGATACTGTGGATCATTGAATGTGCTTGAGGCAGTGGCCACGGCGCCGGCAGAAGACAAAGCCACGTTGGTGTCCGTCCCTGCAGATGGCTGCTCGCAAGAGTTTATCGAACACGTCAAAGCTCCACCTTGAGTCTTGCAATACGTCCAACCCACACTATCGGTATCTCTGATCTTTAAACAAGCACCCCCCAGCCCTAACATTTCTAAAACCGCTGGTTTATTTTCGCTTTTTAAGGATAATCCGCCATTGGCAGAAATCGCAAGTTTAGCACTCGGCGCTCCTCCATTATTGCTATTTTCAATGACATAAGAAGAATCCCCCTGTGCATTCGCAACTTTAACATACGCTTTCCAGTCTGCGGACTTTAACACCCCACCATCATAATATAAACCTCGCCACAGAATGGCATGGGAATCTCTCATCCCAGCTTCAACCGGTCCTGGCACTAATTGAATAACATTGCGGGGTCTTTGTGCTCTTAATCCAAAGGCCACATTGCCTAAGTCAGTCCCGGCCATGATGCGCATGGCTTCCACATCTTTTAAAGTGCCATTTGGCCCCTCGTACGCCACATTAAAAATAAATTCCGTCGGTAATACGTTGCCTCCAAATTGCCCAAAAATCCCGGAGACATTATTAGATCTACTGCCTAACGCAGAGAAACTCCAGCGTCCATAGTTGATTTGTTGATCCGGCGTCCTTTGCAGAACAACTTCGGTTAAGGTGTCTTCTGGCAAATATATGCTATTAGGCACTTGCAGATGAAGACTGGTTTGTGAAGGTTTGTTGTTATCAGGCCGGTTATATCCCTGCATGGTTATCGAACCGAATCCATCCGACCACAGCTGCAAATCAGAACCAAAAAATACCCCCTTGCTTGGATCTGATGCCACATGAATACTATCTGTTTCCTGAGCAGATACTGGATGCGTCGCAAAAAATAAAAACACAATCATTCCAACAATCGCGATGGATTCCTTTTCGATGAATTTATTGATCATATCATTATACCCCTATCTAAGCATTCATTGATCACACGGATTAGTAGAACACAGCAATGCCCCGCTTCTGGTGTGGCAATAGGTATAACCCCGATTGTCATGATCTTGAAATTTAAGACAACCTCCTCTAACTCCGTCCAGCGTAAGAACATATGGTTTCGTTGTACTAAACCCTCTCGAATAACCGTCAGATCCTATTGAAAGTTGACTGAGAAATGGAGAATTCGAAGTGGTAATATCAAATGTGGATATTTGTTGATTATTACGCACGTCAACCCTAGCCATCCAGTCGGCAAAAGGCCCTGAAGGATCAAAAAACAAACCCCGCCACAAAATGGCATGTGAATCAAGCGAATTATTGAAAGCGCTAGACGGTCCCGGCAATAATTGCAAAACATTGCGAGCTTCGCTGGAACCTAATCCAAAGGCCACATTACCGAGGTCTGTCATTTGCGGATCGCCCATTCCGGACAGGATCCGTATGGCTTCTCGCGTCAGGACCCCTCGAGGATGGGTGGGTAAATCAAGGGTTGATCAACGACAATTATAATTCCTTCCTGGCGACGATTAGAATTCCCGATCTGTAATAACCAATTAGACTGTTCAAGCAACCCTATAAGGAGGCTTGAATGGTTACAGATCAACAAGTCAGGAGGAT
>JAKFXC010000024.1 GCA_021731625.1 Candidatus Omnitrophota bacterium | reverse complement strand
TTGAAAATAAACTCAAGAAAATTTTCAGATTGGCTAACAAACCATACAAGGATGGGTAACATTACTTTTGAGGCATGGCTCCCACAAATTCGCCCCACAGGGTAACATTTACTTATGAGTCAACTGTTTGGGGCCTGGCCCACCATGACCAGGGATTGGCCGAGGGGTGGGGAACCCAGACCTTCGACAACTTTCAGCACCGGAACGATATTGTCCAGCATGCGGCAGGCGTGCCTGTGAAATTTCTTCTGTTTGAGCACCCGCCCGGCGAAGAACCAGGTCAAGATGCCGAACATGTTCATATAATACGCCTCTGTGACGTCAAAACCGGCCTCTTTAAAGATGCGCCCCAGGCTTTTCTTGGTGTATCGGCGGTGATGATCGACGTGGGTATCTAACGTACCGTAGATGGCCGGCAGGGCCGGGACAAAAATGATCACCTTCCCCCCCTTTTTGAGCAAATGCTTCATGTGCTTAAGCGCCGCCACATCATCGTCGATGTGCTCCAGGACATTGATGCAGGTGACGGTGTCGGCCAATCCGCCAGGATGATCGACGAGAATTTTAGGGTCCACAATGTTTAATTTCAAGACGCGGTAATTTTTAAGCGGCAAACTCATGCGCCCGAGCTCCAGAATCATTTCATCGGCGTAATCAGAGAGGATCACTTCTTCGATCGATGGATTGATAAATTGGCGGGCAATGTCGCCTAACCCGCTGCCCACGTCCAGGACCCGGCCTTTTAAGTGGGGTTCGATCTGGCCGTAGAGCCAGGCATTGTATCGACGGGAGCCGCGGATAACGCTTAAGGTCTCAAAAACATTGGAAGGCATAAAGAATTTATTTGATGGCGGGGCCTGGCGGCCTTTTGCTTTTGGTGTAGTCGAGCAGTTCCTTGACCATTTGGTGCATTTTGGTGCTGGCCTTGCGGATGCCGTTTAAAGACTCTTTGCTTTTAGTGTCCATGGCCGGGCCCATGCGCTGTTCCAAATATGAGCAGTAGCCGATCATCATGGTCAAAGGGTCGACGATGTCGTGGGCCATGATCTGGATGAAGCGGTCTAAGTCCTCATTGGCGGTCTTGAGTTCCTGATTCTGCTGCTCCAGCTTCTTTTTAAACTCTTCCAGCTGGCGGCCCATCACATTAAAGGCATTGGCCAGTTCAGCCAGCTCATCCTTGGTGGCAATCTCGATGTGGACGTTAAAATCGCCTTCGCCGATCTGCTGGGCGGCCTGGCTTAAATCGTGCAAGGGGCGAACGATGGAGCGGACAATCCAAAACGCCAGCAAGAGCGCTAAAACCATGCTGCCGAGCAACACCACCAACATCATGCGGTGGGCCGTGTCTTCCCACTGGCCGGTCTTGGCGATGGAAGCGCGGGCAAACTCCTGCACATTTTTTAAAAACTCTTCGACACCCTTGGACAGCTTGTTTTCCTGCAGCTGGAAGTTCTGCAGGTCCGTCAATGATAGCTGAAACCCGCCGGCCTGCACCGCCAGCAGCAAATGCTCGATGGAAACATCGTATTCTTTGCGGGCACTTTCCCAATGGTCCAGGCCCTCGATCATGGCGGTGATTTTTTTGCGCTCGGAAACTTCCGGATTCAAGGTGAGTTCGGCTTCGGCGGCCTTGCGGGCCCGCCCGGCCTCCTGCTCGCCCAGGCGGGAATAATTTTCCAGGGCCTCGCGGATGTTTTTGAGCTCGTCCTGCAAATAACTGCTGCGGGCAAAATTCACTTTTTCAAAGCCCAGCTCTTCGGCGATGCTGATGAGTTTCTGCAGCAGTACGTCCTTTTGCAGCTGGATCTGATGCATGCTGCTGACCGCTTCCAACAGGGCGGCGTCGTATTTGGCAGTGGCGCTAAATTCCCCGCGGATCTTGCCCATCTGCCGCAGGCCAAACCAGGTGTTGACGGCGAGCACGCCGAGCAAGAAAATGATGAGGACGATGATTTTATTGGAGATTTTCATGTCTTGCTATTATACGCACCAAACGCAATAACGCAATTGCGGCCTTGCGACTTCGCCCGATAAAGTGCCCAGTCTGCTTTGTCGATGAGTTCTTCCACCATTTTCCCGTCGGCAGGATAGGCGGAGATGCCGGTACTGATGGTGATGCGCAGAGCGGCGTCGTAGGCCTTGATGGTGCGGGCCGCGGCGGCTTTGCGAATACGTTCGGCCACCAGCAAGGCGCCCTGCATGTCGGTCTCCGGCAGCACAATGCCGAATTCTTCGCCTCCGTAACGGCCGGCAATATCGATTTCGCGGATGTTTTCGCGTAGAATCTGGGCCACCTGCTTGAGGGTCTCATCGCCGGTCAAGTGGCCGTATTGGTCGTTGATTTTCTTAAAGTGGTCGGCGTCTAGAAGCAGGAGCGACAATTTGGATTTGCGCACCTGCGCACGCTGGATTTCTTCCGCAAACCGCTCCAGGAAGTAACGGCGGGTGTAGACCTGGGTCAGCGCGTCGGTGATGGCCAGGGTCTCGATTTCTTTGTAGAGTTTAATGCGCCGGAAGGCCAAGGCAAATTGGTGCGCCAGGATGGCGAATTTTTCTTTGTCTTTCTCCGGAACCCCTTTGTACACCAGATGGCCCAGGTTTTTTTCTTTGCTTTTGAGGGCAAAGATTTCGTAGCCCTCGGGCACGGCCTCGCTCTGGCCGATGTCTTCGACCATGCGGGGGTCTTCGATGGTGATGTATTCCTTGAGCTTGCGTTTGAAAATGTCAAAGGCCTCCTGCTCGTCGAAATGCCGGGTGATTTCCTTGGTCATGTCGTAGAGCGTGAAGATCTGCAGGGCCTCGCGCTCCAGGCGGGTCTTTTCGGCAATGGCGCGGGCCTTTTGCTCGATGATCTTCTGGTACGTCTCCTTCGAGCGCAGCACGTCCTCATCGGCCCGCTGCTCCAGCTGCATGACCACCATCTGGGCAAGGTAAAACACCACGCCCACAAAAACGATAGCTAGGATGACTAAGATATAGGTCATGGTAAATAGGGGTAAATAGGGGCCAGCCCCCTATTTTTCGTCCTCTTTGATAGCTAAAAATAGGGGGCTGGCCCCTATTTATGCTGCGATTACTTTATTCCTTCCAGTTTCCTTGGCTTTGTACAGGGCCTCGTCGGCCTTGATGATTAATTCTTCCTTCGTGCGCGCGTCGGTCGGAAAGGCGGCCACGCCGATGGAAGCGCTGACATGGGTCTTTTGCCGCCGCAGCACGATTTCGTGGGCTTGGATTTCCTTGCGCACCTCATGCGCCAACTCCACCGCCTTCTCCTTCGGGCAGTCCGGCAGCAACACGCAAAATTCCTCCCCGCCGTAGCGGCACACCAGGTCCCCGGCCTGCGGAAAATGCTGCAGCAAAATCCCGGCCACGGTGCGCAGCACCATGTCCCCCGCAATATGCCCGAAGCGGTCATTGTATTGCTTAAACCGGTCCAAATCAATCATAAGAAAACACAATTCCTTGCCCCGCCGCAGCTCCCGCCCCATTTCCTCCTGAAGGCGGTCCAACATATACCGGCGCAAATACAAGCCGGTCAGCCCGTCGCGGATGGCCAGGTCCTCCACCTTTTTATAGAGTTGCGCGTTTTCAATGGCGATGCTGGCCAAATCGCCAATGGTGCGCAGAAAACGCAGATCGTCGGTGGCGAAATGGTGCGGGGAACTGCTGTCGACCCGCAATATACCCAATGTCTTGTCCCCCACAATGAGCGGCGCGCTGATCAGCGACCGCACGCTGCGGCCGTCCTCGCTGTCGATCTTCTCAACGTCAAAACGAAAATCGGTGTGCGCATCCTCCACCAAAAGCGGATTTAAAGTCTTGACCACCCACTGGTCGAAAATGTCTCCTTTTTTGGCCTTGAGGTTAATGGCCATCTGCCCCCTTTGGGAGGAGGTGATGCCTAGATCTCCCGTCGCGGAATGAAACAAATACAAAATCACCGTGATGTCCTGGTGGCCTAAAAGCTGATTGACCAACGAGCACAAGGTCTTGGAAGTCTCCTCCAGCCCCAGGCACAAGCTAAGCTGTTCGGTCAACTCCTTGAGTTGCCCGTAGTTGATGATTTTATGGCGGAACGATTCGATGGTCTTCCATTCCTGCTCGAGCTCGGCTTTCAGCAGGTTGGCCCGCTCGAAATAATCCTCTTTTTGTAGGACGATGGTGGATTGTTTTTTTTGCAAGCGGCGGTGGAAGGTGATCAGGAGAATAACATTGACCATCAGGGCGATGGTGAGAAACAAAAACGCGACATTGTCTTTAATCGCGTAAATAAAAAATCCCACCAGGGGGACAAAGAAACTGAAGATGACTAAAAAGTAGAGCCTAGATAATGGTCTCTTGGGTTTCGCAATCAAAGAAGTGCACCTTGCTCATGTCGAAGACCAGGTCCATGTCGCGGTTGACTTCCGGCCGGTCGTGGGCGCCGACGCGGGCGATAAAACTGTGCTTGCCCGAATTCAGATATAGATACACCTCGGAGCCCAGCGGCTCGACCACTTCGCAAATGGCTTTGACCGTGTTTTCAGGGGAGGCCTCAGAGGCAAACAACTTGTCGTAAATGTCCTCGGCGCGGATGCCCATGTGTACTTTTTTGCCTTCATAGGGCGCCATCTTGGGCACCATCTCATCGATTATCTTAACCTGGAAGTTGCCCTCATCAAAGAAATATTTACGGGCCTGGGCTGGTCGGACGACGCGACCCTCCATAAAATTGATCGGCGGCGACCCGATGAAGGAGGCCACGAATTTGTTGGCCGGTTTGTCATAAATGGTCATGGGGTCGGCGCATTGCTGCACCAGGCCCTTGTTCATGACCACGATGCGGTCTCCCATGGTCATGGCCTCGGTCTGGTCGTGGGTGACGTAGACAAAGGTGGTCTGCAGTTTCATGCGCAGCTTGTGGATCTCCGTGCGCATTTGTACCCGCATTTTAGCGTCGAGATTAGACAAGGGCTCGTCGAACAGAAACACCAGGGGCTTGCGCACGATGGCGCGGCCCAAGGCCACGCGCTGACGTTCGCCGCCGGAGAGTTCGCGCGGCCGGCGCTCCAGGTACTGCTTGATGCTCAAAATGTCCGCTGCTTCATGCACCCGCTTGACGATTTCAGGTTTGGGATAACCGCGCAATTTCAACCCGAAGGCCATATTTTCATAGACGGACATGTGCGGGTACAGCGCGTAATTCTGGAACACCATGGCGATGTTGCGATCTTTGGCCGGCACATCATTGACCTTGCGGTCATTGATCCAGATGTCGCCGGTGGAGGTCTCTTCCAGGCCCGCGATCATGCGCAGGATGGTCGACTTGCCGCAGCCGGAAGGGCCGACCAGGACCATAAACTCCCGGTCGCCGATCTCCAAACTGACATTCTCGACGGCTTTGGTGCCGGTGGTGTAACTCTTGCTTAAATTAACCAGTCGTATGTTTGCCATTTAATACGTACCCCATCGTATGCGCCAGCACTCCTTTTAAATCCTGGCGCTCCACAATCATGTCGATCATCCCGTGCTGCAACAAAAATTCCGCCCGCTGAAAGCCCGCCGGCAATTTTTGCCGGATGGTCTGCTCGATGACCCGCGGACCAGCAAAACCAATCAGGGCTTTGGGCTCGGCGATGATGACATCGCCGATACCAGCAAAGGACGCCATGATCCCGCCCATGGTCGGGTTAGTCAACACCGACACGTACAGCAACCCTGCCTGGCTGTGGCGTTCCAGCGCCGCGCAGGTCTTGGCCATCTGCATGAGCGACAACGCCCCCTCATACATGCGGGCCCCGCCGCCGGACCCGGACACAATGACCACCGGAATTTTATTCTTAGTGGCATACTCGACGGCACGGGTGATTTTCTCACCCACCACCGAACCCATGGACCCCATGATAAACCGCGAATCGGTGACCGCCAGCGCCGCCTTGTGCCCGTCGATAGTCCCTTTGCCGGTGATGACGGCATCCGTCAAATCCGTGGCTTCCTGGTCGGCTTTGAGTTTGTCCGGATAGGTCTTCGGGCCCTTAAACCCTAACGGGTCACTGGAGCTCATTTTCACGTCAAATTCGGTAAAGCTGCCTCCATCAATGATGTGCTCCACCCGTTCGCGGGCATTGAGCACCAAATGAAACCCGCATTTGGGGCAGACATTCAGGTTGGTTTTAAGTTCTTTGGAATACGCCGGCGACTCACACCCCGGGCACTTGGTCCATACCCCGGCGGGGATCTCCTTGCGTTTGACTTTGATAAAAGTGTAATTGCTTTTTCCGAAAAGCGCCATAGATGTTTCATTTCATCTTGTACATGGTCAGCCCCGAAAGGACTTTCGGGTAAAAGTAGGTGGTCTTGGGCGGCATGCGCTCATCGTTTAAAGCGACTGCCTTGAGCTGTTTAATGGGCACCGGGTTTAGAATAAAACCGGCGTCCGCCCGTCCCTCGTCGACCGCGGCCATGATTTCCGCCGGGTCCCTTGAATAAATAATCTCCTCCGGCAGCACCCCCACTTGGTCAAAAACAAAGGCCTTTAAAATGGCCGCGTCCAAATTTTTATAATCTTTAGACCCCTCCTGCACAACTTTGTCGATCAGGGTCTTATTCTTTAAACGCAACAGGTGCATGCCGGTCTTTAAGACTAGCCCGAAGGCATGTTCATTTTGGCCAGCCCGGGCCAGCAGCACCAAAAAATCGGTCTTGCTTTTGATCTTGTCGATGCGGAAGTACTGCTCCAGGAGATTGACGCTGATGGAAAATTTCTTGACGATGCGGTGGATCGGAAAAATCTGCAGGTCCTTGGAATCCATGTTGGTAAAATAGGTCATCACATAATGGAACGGCTCTTTCCCGGTGGGATTTTTGATTTTCTTCAAACGGTCCTGCCGGATCTGATTGGCCACTTCAAAACGGTGGTGGCCATCGCAGATAAAAAAGGTCTGCCCGTCTAAAATCTCCACGATCTGAGCGATTTTGACCGGGTCATCCAGCCGCCAGAGCATGTGTTTGACTTTGTCCTGGTCCATGGCCTCGAGATACGGCTTTTGGCTGGCCAAATCTTTCAAAAAAATTTTTTCGATCTGATTGTTCTTATCGCTGTATCCTACGAAAATGGAGCTCAAATTGCTTTTGAGCGCGCTCCAGAGCATATGGCGGTCGGTCTTGGCCGCGCTCTGGGTGTGCTCATGGGGCAAAATCTTCACCCCGGAGTCTTCGCTTAAATTGAGCAAGGCCACAAACCCGGTGCGGGTGTATTTTTGCCCGAAGTACTTATAATCTTGTTTATAAAAATAAATGCAGGAGGACTGATCCTGGATGAGGATCCTCTTTTTTAACCAATCTTCATACGTTTTAGCGGCCCGGCTGTAGGGATTGTCCGTGGCATCGTCTTTGGGGGTTTCTTTAGGCAGTTCCAATCGGATAAAATTATAGGGGTGCTGTTTATAGTAGCTTTCCTGCTGTTCTTTGGAAATCACATCGTAAGGTGGGCAAATGACCGCCGACAAGTTGTCCACCTTGTCGGGGTTATAAAATATGGCTTCAAAAGGCTTGATTGCGGCCATGGGTTCCTTTTCCTAAAGCTTTTTATACGGGGCAGATACAACCCTGCTTAATAAACTCTAAATAATAGCAGAATCCTCTAAAGATGGGAACTGGAATTTTTGAATTGGCTTTTTAGTGACAAGCGCAGCCGCTGCCGCAGGAGCCGTCGGATTTGGGGGCCGCAGCAGGAGTCTTGGCGTCCGGTTTGGGGTCGGATTTGGAGGTGTCCGGCTTGGTTTCGCCAGGTTTGGTATCACCACCAGATTTTTTCTTGTAGTCCGTAGCGTAGAAGCCCGAACCCTTAAAAATCATGCCGGAGCCGCCTCCAATCAAACGCGCCAGATTTTTTTTGCCGCATTTGGGACATTTGGTGAGTTTTGCATCGGTCATGGCCTGGAGCTCTTCAAAACTGTGCCCGCAGGCCGAACATTCGTATTCGTAGGTAGGCATATTATCTAAACGCTTTCTTAATTTTATCTTTAAAAGAATTGCTGCTGGTGTCTCCGGATTCTTTGGCAAATTCCTCCAGCAATTCGCGCTGGCGGCTGGAAAGCTGCGACGGGACACCCAGCATCACCCGCGCATACAGGTCGCCGTAATCCTGGGGGTTATGCACGTCCGGCATACCCTGGCCGCGCAAACGAAAAACTTTGCCGCTTTGGGTGCCAGCGGGAATTTTCATGACCACTTTTTCTTTGAGCGTGGTGACTGTCATTTCTCCGCCCATCGCGGCTTTGTAAAACGGCACCTCCACATCCATCGAAAGGTCATTGCCGTTGCGATGATAGGCGGGGTCTTCTTTGACTCTGATAAAAAGATAGAGGTCGCCAGCGCCGGCTTGACCGGTCTCGCCTTCGCCGCGGATACGCAGCTGAGAATCATTGTCAACGCCCGGCGGGATCTTGACCTCGACGGTGCGGGTCACGCGCACCATGCCCTGGCCGCCGCATTCCGGGCATTTTTCGGTGATGGTCTTGCCCTGGCCGCGGCATTGCGGGCAGGTCTGGGCCATGCGGAAAAATCCGCTCGACATCACCACTTGGCCGCTGCCCTTGCATTGGGGGCAGGTTTTTAAGGCCTTGCCGTCTCTGGCCCCAGTGCCGTCGCATTTGGTGCAAAAATCATACCGCGGGAACTTGATCTCTTTTTTGGCCCCGTGATACGACTCCTCAAGCGTGATTTCGATTTCGAATTGGATATTGCGGCCGCGCTGACGGTGGCGGGTCCCGGCCCCAGCGCTAAACACATCAAATTGCTCGCCGAACATGCGGCCTAAAATGTCGCCTAAGCCGGACTCGCCGCCGAACACGCTGGAAAAATCAGCGCCGCGGAAAATGTCTTCGGAAGTGTAGTTCTGGTCAATGCCCTGATGCCCGTATTGATCGTAGGTCTCTTTTTTCTTAGGATCGGATAAAACGCCATAAGCCTCGGAAATTTCCTTGAACTTCTCCTCGGATGCCTTTTTCTCCGCTTCAGGAACACGGTCCGGGTGGTATTTCAGGGCCAAAGAGCGATAGGCCTTCTTAATGTCCGCCGCAGCAGCAGACCTGGGAACGCCTAAAATTTCGTAGTAATCTTTCTTGGCCATTATTTAAATCCTCAGAGCTAAATGATAAACAGTGAGTACGTCAGACACGGAACTTTTTGCCGTTTGCTTCGGTTTACGTCTCGAAAATTTTATAGTAGAATTTTTTATATTAATTTTCTCGACGTAAAACCTCGCAAACTTTTGGCAAAAAGTTCCTTATTGTGTCTGACATACTCACTGTTTATCATTTATCACTTGATGCTTTAAAATCCGCGTCGATGACATCGTCTTTTTTGCCGTCCCCAGATTGCTGCTGGCCGCTGCCTTGATTGGGCTGATCTTGCTGGGGCTGTTGCGGCTGTTCGCCGCCCGCACCTTTCCCTTGAGTCGGTTCGCCGCCTTGGGCAGCGGTGGCTTTATAGGCGGCTTCGGCCAATTTATGGCTGACCTTCTGCAAGCCTTCCATCGTGGACTTGATGCGGTCCGCATTTTTATCCTTGATGGCCTCTTTAAGGGCGTTTAACTCCTTTTCGACTTCGGCCTTTTCCGACGCTGAAACTTTGTCGCCGTAATCTTTAAGCGATTTCTCGGTTTGGTACAAAATCGCGTTGGCCTGGTTGAGCAGCTCAGCCTCTTCCCGGCGCTTCTTGTCCTCATCGGCAAACTTCTCCGCTTCCTGGACCATCCGTTTGATATCGCTCTCGGACAATTTGGTCTTGGCGGTGATCTGGATTTTTTGCTCCTTGCCGGTGGCCTTGTCTTTGGCGCCCACATGCACAATGCCGTTGGCATCAATGTCAAAGGTCACTTCGATTTGCGGGAGTCCGCGCGGCGCCGGCGGAATACCCACCAAATCAAAACGGCCGAGTTCAGTATTATCATTGGCCATTTGCCGCTCGCCCTGCAGCACGCGGATCGTCACCGCGGTCTGATTATCGTCGGCCGTTGAAAAAACCTGGCTTTTTTTAGTCGGAATCGTGGTGTTGCGGTCAATGAGTGTCGTCGACACGCCGCCCATGGTCTCAATCCCTAACGACAACGGGGTCACGTCCAACAGCAGCATCTCCTTAGCATCGCCAGTGATGATGGCGGCTTGGATAGCTGCGCCCATGGCCACACATTCCATCGGGTCAATGCCGCGCTCAATCTTTTGCCCGACTTCCTTTTCCACAAAATCCTGCACGATGGGCATGCGGGTGGGGCCGCCAACCAAAACCACACGGTCGATCTTGACCTCACTGCCCAATTTGCCCGACGCGTCTTTGATGGCCTGGCGCAAGGGTCCGCGGCAGCGCTCCACAATGGGACCGACTAAACTTTCCAGTTTGGCCCGGCTGATTTTCATGGCCAAATGCTTAGGGCCGGTGGCGTCCGCCGTGATGTACGGCAAATTGATCTCCGTCTCGATGGTGCTGGAAAGCTCCACCTTGGCTTTTTCAGCGGCCTCGCGCAGGCGCTGGAACGACATTTTATCATTGCGCAAATCCATGCCGCTTTCTTTTTTAAATTCTTCCGTAATATGATCAATCAAAACATTGTCCATGTCCGTCCCGCCCAGCTGATTGTCGCCGGAGGTGGACAGCACTTCAAATGTGGCGGCCTTGTTGTTCTGGTCCCAACCCATTTCCAGAATGGTGACGTCGAGCGTTCCTCCGCCTAAGTCAAAGACCATAATCTTCTGCTCTTTGCCGGCCTTGTCCAAACCATAGGCCAAACAGGCCGCGGTCGGTTCATTGATAATACGCATGACCTTAAGACCGGCAATCTCACCGGCGTCCTTGGTGGCTTGACGGGCATTATCGTTAAAATAGGCCGGGACGGTGATGACGGCACCTTGGATTTGGTCGCCCAAGAATTTCTCAGCGTCGGTCTTGATCTTTTGCAGGATAAAAGCGCTGATTTGCTGTGGCGTGTTCTCCTTGCCGAAAATTTTATATTTGTGGTCTGTTCCCATTTTGCGTTTGGCGGCATACACCGTGCCTTCCGAATTGATCGGCGCCTGCCGACGGGCTGGTTCCCCCACCAACACGGTGCCCTCTTTGGTAAACGCAACGAACGACGGGAACGCCTTGCCCGACGCCACGCCTGCCCCTTCGGCCGACGGGATAATGACCGGACGACCGCCTTCCATCACCGCGGCGGCTGAATTTGAGGTCCCTAAATCTATTCCGATTACACGTGCCATATGAATTCTCCTTATTTGACGTTCTTAGCGACTTTGACCTTGGCCGTACGCACCACCCGGCCGGCCAAGGTATATCCTTTTTGAAATTCCTCTATAATCTGTCCGTCGGGATATTCGCAAGTTTCCTCCTGCAAGAGCGCCTCGTGGCAGCAGGGGTCAAACTTTTTCCCGACGGATTCAATGGGTTTAACATCGTATTTGTTCATCAACTCGCGCATGTTCTCAAAAACCATATGCAAGCCCTTCACTAAATTTGGGTCCGTGCCTTCTTTGGCCTTGAATGCCGCCAAAGAACGTTCCAGATCATCATAAATCTTCAGACATTCGATGATCACTTCTTCGTGCGCGTACTTAATGATCTCGGCGCGCTCGCGCTCCTGGCGCTTGCGCATATTGTCAAACTCGGCCAACAGCCGTACATATTTATCTTTCTCCGTCGCCAATTGCTCTTTAAGGCCAGCGGCCGGTTGGTGCATGGGCTCCGCCGCCCCCGGCACGTCCGTTTGAGTCGACAAAATTTCTTCTTCAGGTTGAACGTCTTTGTCCATACCTTAAGTCCTTACCCTTAATGGTTCAATAGTTCGGAAATATACTCCAGAGCGGATACTACACGGTCGTACTGCATGCGCGACGGGCCCAGCACCGCAATGCGGCCGCTGACGCCGTTTTTCTCGAAACTGGAAACAGCCATGGCACATTCATGCATTTCCTTTAAGGCAATTTCTTGCCCAATAAAGATTTTGATGCGCTTGTGCAGGTCGTGGTTAAGCAACGCCAGCACCCGCTCTTTGTCTTCCAAAATCCTTAAAATGGCCTGGATCCGTTCCAGGTTGGTCTGTTCCGGATGACCGACCATGTAGCTGGCGCCTTTTAAGATGACTTTTTTACCGCCAATCGTAATGATCGTCGTGTAATGGGTCAGATCGGAAAGGGTCTGCGATGTTTTTTCCATCAACAGCTCCAGTTGATTATGGTACCGCCGGCATTCCGATTCAATTTTGCGTTTCTCACCTTCCAAAAGCTGTATTTCATGCATCAAATGGTCGACATAATAGCGGTAGCCGCTCACCGTGGGCACCCGGCCGGCAGACGTATGAGGATGGGTCAAATACCCCTCCTCCTCCAATTCAGCCAGGATATTGCGCACTGTGGCCGAGGACACGTCCAGTTTAAACTGATCGGTTATAAACTGTGACCCCACAGGACTTACGTTCTGGATATAATGGCCCACCACGATGGCCAATATACGATCTTTGCGATGTTTAAAATCAGCTCTTCGGTTCATATCCAATAAATCCAAATTAGCACTCTAAATGCTCGTCTGCTAAAGTATATCAGAGAATGGAATATTGTCAAGATGGTTTTGAGGGAGGATTCTAAATGGTGGTGCCGATCAATCGTTGCAAACGGCCCGAGGAAGTGGCATCCATTTCCGTAAAGTAAATGGCGATGCCTTCACCTGCCGCGACTCTGGAAATCCTGGCCGAACCGTGTATTTTATTCTCGAGACTGTCCGAGGGGCTTCCTATGTTAAATTTTAGCTCATCATGAAGGTCCATGCGGATACTGCTTCTGATGTTGATAAAGGCACTTTTTAAAGACAGATCTTTGATCTGCCCCTCAAGAGTAATTTGAGAGCCAAAGCTTAAAAATACAGGAAGACTGAAACTTGAACGCGGCGCGTTGCGGTTATTATTGAGGGGGAAAGCCATGGTCTCTCTAGTTAGAATGTTTAAGCAAAAAGGGCAAAGGTTCCGCAATGGGAGTCCATTGCATCATCACCGGTGTAAAGCCCTCAAATCCATCCTTCAGTTCCTGAAGCTGCGCAGGATCAAAACGCATCGCCACTTTTTTACCGCCGCGGCGTTCTACGGCAATCGCATTGAGGTCAATACCGCCATCAACTGCGGTGGGCGAATTTTGGGCCATATCTATTGGTCGATACGTAATTTTGTTGTCTAAAGTAACCGACTCAAAATGTCCCCTCAATAACTTTGCTTGCGTCGGGGTCGATGGATATGTTCTTAAGATTCCATTTTTAGTCAAAATTTCTTGTAATTGCCGCATCAGGGTGCGGACTTCAATGCGTTGAGGTTCCCACACCATATACATGAGCCCAAAATGACTATATATCAAATCCATGCTGGCTGGCTCAAAATAACTCATGTCGGTGGTAAAAGTTATATCTGCCGGAGCCTGGTGCCATTTTTTGAAAATCACATCCCCATAGCCGAACAGCTCGACGTTGGTGATACCTCTTCTGGCTAATTTCTCCTTTAACTGTACTAAACCTGTCCCGTCTCCCGCACCCAAATCTAGAACGCGAATGGGCTTTGAAGGGTCCCTGTTAGTGGCCAACGCAACTACGGCATCCGTGATTGCCAACCTCTCGTCTAAGGTTTCAATATCTGTGTCTTCGTGTTGCCAGTGGCCGGCAACCCAAATCTTTGAGGCTTTCTGTCCCCCTCTAATTTCATAATCTTCCGCTCCCGCTTTGATGGAATCAACATCCTTTTCACTTAAATTCGCCGGTACGAACAACTTCGCCTTTCCCTGCAATTTCAATTCCCGTAACGAAGTGGTCTCTTCCCGCGCCTCAGTTTGTAACATCGCAAAATCATGCTCCGCGATTTGGCGCACCCGCATGATCTGCTCTCTAGGCATTTTCGGCACTTTTTGAAACTCTTTATGAACAAGATCGTCGAAAAATTTTATTTTGCTGCCCAACAATCGGCCCAGGATCAGTAAACGGATCGCCTCGGGAGTGTTCTCCTCTGAATATCCTCCCAAAAGCACACGTTCCCGCTCATTAATTTTCGCCTCTATAATTTGCTTGTGGATCGCTGCCTCCCCCAGTTGGACCGCCGTCCGCTCCAACAAATCCCGGACTTTCGTTCTTATTCTCTTTCGGGTAGCGGGATCGACGTTATCATACATATCTTTTAAATAGCTCATTTTGATGGGATGCCATTGGGTTGACTGTGTTGTTACCAAATACGCGTTAAACAGGACCCCAAAATTCGCTATTGTCTTGGCATTAGTCAAACCATCGACGATCGCTTCACCCCGTTCCAAATCCGATCCGTCCCACTCATTTAATTGGACGAGTAGAAAATCAGCTATGCCGGGTTCGTTGGTAATTCTTCCCAAATATTCAAAGGCCCTAACGGCTTCCGGCCCAGGTTTGCGGGCGACGTGTATGGCCTGCGCATCTAAAGATCCCACAAGGTAAGCATAATATCTTTTACTAAAAGGGTTATCTCTAAAGAGAAGATTTCCTCTAGCCAACCTGTCTGCCGCAAGCATGGTTAGAGAACCAAAATTCCCAAAATTCCGTATGGCTCCGTCCGTGATTGTCTTGGCTAAAAGGACGGGAGATATCATGGCCGCGCTGGGAGTGAACGTTTCATTGAATTCTTTAAAATCGACGTATTTGTGCAAGCCGGTTTTGGGATCGGCCTCGTCCCAGATCACGGTAAAATTATTCTGGTGCCGCAAACTTTCCACAGCCTTGGGCATGAGCGGGTTCTTTTGGACATACAGCGCTTCCTTCAGACTATTAAGATCAGAATTTTCCTCTTCGGGCCGCAAGGCCTTAAGATGTTCCCAGGCCCTCTTTACGAGCTCACTGTCTTTCCCATCCAAACGGAAATAATAATTGACCGCTAAGTCCGTCGGCTGCGCCATGATCAAATTATACAGCCGGCTCAGGGCCACGTTGCCCTTATAATGCGAACGAACAAACTCCACCGCCTTCTTCAATTGAATTTCATCATATGGATAAGATCTAAGATAATCAAATATCCTCTCGTCCATATGGTAGACAAGGTTTTCCTCCAGCTTCTGGCGGGCCCACTCCCCCAGGTCTGCGTTGGACGATGTCAGAAATGTTTTAACGTAATACTCGATGACGGGTTGCATATTGACTGGGTTCTGGACCTGTTCAACCCACCTCTGGACCCGGTCCAGGTCCTGGATCATCTCCGGATCTGTCTCTTGCTTCATACGGCCAAAGATTTTAGACCAGGCAATCTCATCCTTATGGGATCGAAAATGGCTCACGGCCTTTTTTCTAAGGCCAGGATCAGTGGAAAACAAACGCTTCATGGCTAAAGATCTATAATACATTTTCACAGAAGGACGTACTCCAAGGAGGCCCACGCCAATAAGCGCCAACGTCAGTGGACTGACCGGCATTAGCTCAATGTCTTGGGTGGACTCCCACGCGCTATAGGTGGATGCGGTGCGGACGAGCTCGTAGGTCTGTTGCTGATCTGAGGAATTCCTTGGATCCAAGAGGATGTTCACGGCTACCATCGCCCCATCATTGTGGATGTTTGCCGCTTTGCCGGCGGTGAGCTTATACGAAACAAAGGTGGTCCCTCCGGAAAAATATTTTCTAAGGGTAGAATTTCCTTGTGCCCCGTCTTCTTTGACGTAATTGAACACTCCTTTTTTGTAAGCCTCCAGGTAGCGTCGGTAAATCTGTTCTTTTAAAGTCAAATCGTCTAGGTTGATGCCGCTGGTTTTCTTCTGATTGGTAAAAACGGACTCCAACAGCCGGTTTTGAATAGTTTGCTTGTACCATTTGGCCAAAATCAGGGCTTGGTACATTTGGCGCAAAGGCGCAAAATTCCGACCCTGATTGACTTCTTTTTCAAGCTCTGGAATGAGGATTTCCCGCACAATGGCCGACGCGGCTGTGGTAGTCCCCTTCGGGGACGTGGCGCTTTTGTTGTTCTTATTAAGCGCCGACGCCAGGTAGTCCTCATCCAGCATCACTTTCAAAGTCGATTGGGTCACATAAACGGTATTGCGGCCCTCAAAAACTTCGGCCTGGGCCGGCAGGATCCAGACTTTGTTAAAGGTATTCACAGGCATGTCCGCGGTTCCAAAACGCTCGCGGGCTTTGCTATAAACCTGATTCCAAAATTTCTGGCCCAAAGATTTTTCGGGATAAATGAGCGAAGCGGTCAATTGCTTGAGAACATAATCCTGCGCCAAAAGATCGCGGCCGAGCTCTGTCTGTCCCAGGGCTTCCGGGACAATGCGGTCTTTTTCGTACGGGGAAAGGTTGACCCACAAATCGCCTTCGGGAATGGTGAGACCCGTTAGGAAATAATTGACCAAGCGACGGCTTTCGCTCCTTAGCTCTGCCGAGTCTTGAGGGCCGCGGCCGGTGTCGACGATGAATTGAAATTCCAGGGGCTTATTGGGGTTGACCACTAATCCCTTGATGGCCAACGGCGCAAAAGGCGCAGAGATCTCCACCATGGTGCCGGGCACGGGTAATTGTCTGATATTAAACTCTTGGGCAGCGACAGGCTGGTAAGAGCCGGCAAGTAAAGCAAATCCGGTCAGAGATGCGAGGATTTTCTTAAACATCGTTGATCTGTGTGGTCAAGGGTGAATAAATCCTAAGTGACAAAGATGAGAATGGAAATCAATCCTATTTTTACTCTCATCGCTAAAGTGTAACATGGCGAGGTTAGAAAAACAAACACATGTTTTCTATATGTTTTCTATAGGATCTCCGGATCTTTAAACGGGTGGTAATAGATCTTCTCCGCCAGGAGTTTACCTTCGGGATTAAATTCGCGGTGGTAGCGGATGACATCGTCTTTGAACTGGTCTTCGGTGAGTTTATGGCCCTCTTCATCATATGTGGTAAAGTTCCCCTGGCGTTTTCCGTCGGTAAAGGTGCCCTCGGATTGGAGCTTGCCGCTGGCAAAATATTCGCGGGCAGGCCCTTCGATTTTGTCATCGATGACTTTAACATCCGACTTTAACTTTCCGTTCTCATAAAATTCCTGCCAGTGGTCGTCATTTTTAAGCCCTTGCCGGTATTTGACTTTGCTTAAAACCTGGCCGTTGGTATAAAAGTCGGTCACCTGGCCTTCCCAGAGGTCATCCTTAAAATTTCCTTCGCGGGCAACTTGTCCGGTGGGATAGAATTCTCGTCCCAAACCATTGCGCTTGCCGTCCACGCACTGATAGGTGCCTTTGACTTGGCCGCTGGGGTGGTATTCGCGCATCAGGCCGGTTTGCTTGCCGTTTTTATACTCAAATTCACGATGGATGCTGCCGGTGCCGGGAAAATACTCTTTGGTGATCCCGTGTTCCTTCCCCCATTTAAAATGCCTCTGCCAGTGGGGCCGGCCCTCTTCGTCGTACTCCTTCGTCAGCCCATCCTGGACGCCTTTGATATATTCGATTTCCGCCTGCGGTTTGCCGGTTTTATAATATAACGTCGAGATCCCGTGCAGTTTGCCCTCTTTGTAAAACGACTTCATTTTCATCACCCCGTCGGGCCAAAAGGCCAGCGCCATATCGTTGAGCTCCCCTTTTAGGTGGGTGCCGGTGCCATTGATGCGGCCGTCGGGATAATAGGTGCGGAAATGGCCGTTTAAGACGCCCAATTTATATTCCGCCGTGCGCACCAGGCGTCCTTGCGGGTCATATTCATCATAAAATCCATCTTTGATTTTTTCGGCAGACCAGGCGCCGGCGGGATGGACCAACAAAAAAAAGCCAGCTAGAAAGCACAGGAGCATACTTTTAATCTAGCTGGCTTGCAAATTTAAGTCAATTACTTAACTGTTATTTTCTGGGGTGCAGGGGCGGGCTTGGCCTTGTCGCTGCGCCCGACTTTGACGACCAAGACACCATTGTTATAGCTGGCATCCACCTTGTTGGTCAACGCATCCTCCGGCAACGGGACGGCGCGCATAAAGTGGCCGAATGAGCGCTCGTGCCTGTAGAATTTGCCGGCATGATCCTCCTTAGTATCGCTGTTGCGCTCGCCGGAGACCAATAACTGCCGGTTCTCCACCTTGACTTCGATATTGTCTTTATTCATCCCCGGAATATCCATGGTGATGATGTATTCGTTGGGGGTATCCTTGATGTCGATACGGGGGTTGAAAAATTCCGGTGCCCCGCCGGCAAAGGAGTCGGCGAACAGACGGTTCATCGACCGCTGTATGAGGTCCATTTCAGCAAAGGGGTCCCACTGATCAAAGCTACGTGATGGTCCGCGGTGTTCTTGCGTTGATTGCTTTTCCAGCTGATTGACCCGCGCCTGCAGCTGCTGAATTTGTTGTTTAAGCATGGCGGTCTCATCCTGCGCAGTTGCGGCATAGGCCGGCGCCTGAGTGATAAAAAAATTTCCAAAAACAAAAATGGTGACTATTCTCCAAATAATGGTGTTCATGTCCTCCCTCCTTGATATTAGGTAGCGGTATGTGTCCCACATTATTTCAGTCAATTACTTAACTGTTATTTTACGTCAAAAACCAATCCATCGGCCTGGGCGTCGACTTTGATATTCTGCCCTTCCCTAAGCTCTCCCTGCAGTAGACGCAAAGCAATGGGGTCTTGCAATAGGTGCTGGACAGCGCGCTTTAAAGGCCTGGCCCCGTAAATTGGATCGTAACCCTTTTGAGCCAAAACAGTTTTGGCCTTATCGGATAAACTCAGAGTGATTTTACGTTCGCCCAGACGTTTGGCCAATTGGGCCACCTGCACCTCAACGATCTTTTTGATTTCTTCCTGGCCCAGGCGGTTAAACACAATGATCTCGTCGATGCGGTTTAAAAATTCCGGACGAAAATGCTCGCGCATGGCCGCCAGGATGATTTTTTTGGCTTCCCTGGCGTCGGTGTTTTCGGCAGTCTCGGCGGTGCCGATGTTGGAAGTCATGATAACGATGGTATTCTTGAAATTGACCACCCGGCCTTGACTATCCGTCAAGCGCCCGTCATCGAGCAGCTGCAGAAGGACGTGGAAGACGTCCGGGTGGGCTTTTTCGATTTCATCGAAGAGCACGACCGAGTAGGGCCGGCGGCGCACAGCCTCGGTCAATTGTCCGCCTTCGTCGTAACCGACGTATCCTGGCGGAGCACCGATCATACGGGCCACGCTGTGTTTTTCCATGTACTCGCTCATGTCAATGCGGACCATGGCGCTTTCATCGTCAAAAAGAAACCACGCCAAAGACTTGGCGAGCTCCGTCTTGCCAACTCCGGTCGGCCCCACAAAAATAAACGAACCCATCGGACGGTTCGGGTCACTTAACCCCGCGCGGGCCCGGCGGATGCTGGCGGCAACGGTCTCGATGGCGGCGTCCTGGCCGATGATGCGCTTTGTAAGCTCCGTTTCCATGTTGAGCAATTTTTCAGTCTCGGCCTGCAGCAATTTGGTCAGCGGGATTTTGGTCCATTTGGCAATGATCTCGGCGATGTCCTGCTCATCCACTTCTTCTTTGAGCATGGCGCCGTCTTTTTGCAAAGCCGCCAATTCCTTGTTCTTGGCTGCCAATTCTTTTTGCAGCCCGGCGACGATGCCGTAACGGAGTTCCGCCACTTTATTCAAATCGCCTACCTTCTCGGCCTTGGATTCCTCCAACCGTCTGGCCTCGATCTGGGACTTGATGGCCCGGATACCGTCAATGACCGCCTTTTCCTTCTGCCATTTGGCCCGCAGCACTTTATTGACTTCTTTAAGCTCTGCCAATTCCGCCTCCAATTTTTTCAAACGTTCTTTGGAGGCAGCGTCGGTCTCTTTGCGCAGGGCCTGGCGTTCGATTTCCAGGCGGCGGATCTCCCGCTCGTTCTGGTCAAGCTCTTGCGGCATGCTGTCGATTTCAATGCGTAATTTGGAAGCGGCCTCGTCGATCAAATCAATGGCCTTGTCCGGAAGGAAACGCTCGGTAATGTACCTATCGCTCATGACCGCGGCAGCAACAATGGCGGCGTCCTGGATGCGCACACCGTGGTGCACTTCATATTTTTCTTTTAACCCGCGCAGGATGGCGATCGTGTCTTCGACCGTGGGCTCAAAAACCATGACCTGCTGGAACCGGCGTTCCAGCGCGGCGTCTTTTTCAACGTAGAGCCGGTACTCGTCGAGGGTGGTCGCGCCAATGCAGCGCAGCATTCCCCGGGCCAGCGCCGGCTTAAGGAGATTGGCGGCATCGACACTTCCTTCTGCCCGTCCCGCGCCAACAATTGTATGCAATTCATCGATGAATAAAATAACGGATCCATTGTGTTCCTCAACTTCCTTTAACACCGCTTTCAAGCGGTCTTCAAATTCCCCTCTAAATTTTGCTCCCGCGACCAAGGACCCCATGTCCAATACGATCACGCGTTTATTTTTGAGTCCCTCCGGCACATCGCCGGTGAATATCCGCTGGGCCAGACCTTCCACAATGGCGGTCTTGCCCACGCCGGGCTCGCCGATTAAGACCGGGTTATTCTTGGTGCGGCGTGAGAGCACCTGAATAACCCGGCGAATCTCTTCTTCGCGGCCGATGACGGGATCGAGTTTGCCTTTACTGGCCAAATCGGTCAAGTCACGGCCGAAACGTTCCAGAGCTGGTAGTTGGGATTCCTGGTCTGGTGCGAGCTGCATAGTGTCCCCCAGATTTGAGGTGGCTTAGGCGAAATATATACCTATATTTTACTACTGAAGCAGACTTTAGGCAAACTTCCGCCCAGCCGCCTTTTCTAAAATTAGCCCACCTGTACGTCGATGGACTTTGGTTTGGCTTTTTCGGATTTTGGGACTACAACATGTAAAACCCCGTCTTTATACGTAGCCTTAATTCCCTGCGGGTCAATTCCTGTTCCTAACGCAACAGTGCGCACAAATTTGCCATAGCTGCGCTCTACCCGATGGAAATTTTTGTCCTTTGTTTCGCTTTCGTTTTTGCGTTCACCTTCGATGGTCAACGTTCCATTGTCCAGAGACAGGTGGATATCTTCCTTTTTAAGCCCTGGCGCGTCCACATCGATGGAATACTGATTGGACTCTTCGGCGATGTCCAGAGCTGGAAGTAAATTCTCTGAATTTTTGTTGAATGACGAAGCCCGCAAAAAGGGTGCAAAGAAATAGTCATCATTGACCAATTCCTGGACTAAGTCATTTTGTCTGGGTCGAAACTGAATTAAAGCCATATGGTAGCTCCTTGTTGATAAAAGTTAACTAAGTTGTATGTATTTAGCAGTCGTGTTATAAGACTGCTAATAAATAAGGAAAAAATGTGAGTGCCCGAGCAGATAACCTGGCACTCACATCTCACAAGTGCTAATTTACCATAATTTTTTTATCTGTCAAGGGGAAATTCTGTGCCGTTCTGTGCCAGCCAGGGTAACCCGAATTATTGGCTAATTAAGATACGCTGGAAGGTTGTTGATTGCAACGATGCTGCGGATGTAAAAATTCATGCCGTCAAATTGCGCACCCTTGATCTGTTCAATCATGACTGGGTCAAATTGCATTTGCACCCCCTGGCCCTGCCTGGCGACATTCATTGCCAGGTTGGAGCGGTTTAAATCGATGCCGCCGGTGGCATTCATGGCCCTATCGATTTTCAGGAGCCTATTGTGGACATACTCGGTAAGCTTTGGATGAACCAGGTGTTCGGTTCCAATAACGACTATCACGTCGGCCTCTTTGATAATGTCCAAATTACTTTGTTCCCTAAGCGCCTGCAGTGCCGCTGCAAAGGTCCCTGAAACCACGGCAGACTCCCCATAGATGCGCAGGATATCTTTAAGCAGCCACGGAGCCGCAATATCCAAGCTTTCACGAGGATTGACCGCAACAGCTGCCTCAACCTGCCGCCTGGCCATCTCAAAGGCATTTTTTTCCGGCTCAACCACACCAATGCCATCTTCAAAATAGAGATCTTCCTCGTCAAGGGTGATGGTCGGCGCCGGCTTAGGGATATTGCGCACAATTTGACCCTTGATTAAACTGTCGACGAAAGCCCGGTAGGGTTCGGTTTGAACCATCAAGGATTTGGTATTCGGCCGTACTGACTTGGCCGCGGCGCCAACCAACACCAATCCCCCTGCCCCGGCTGGGAATACAATCAGCGCCTTTTTGTCGTCACTAATGCCCATTTCCTTTAATTGCTGGGCAATTTCCACCCCGATCGAGGCATGGCCATAAATAACGTCGTCGTAACCATGCGCCATATACTCCGCATTGCCGGGGTTGTTGGCGATAAATGCTTCTCGCTTTTCGGTAGCCTGAAAATAATCGTCACTGTCAAAGTCCAGGACACCCTTGGCCTTGGCCGTTGAAGATTTTTGATACAATTCGAAATCTTTAGCTATGACATCTTTTTTAATTTGCGGTAAGAGCTTACTTGTGAACACCACCGGCTGAACATTGGAAATAAATCTGAGCAGCCTCGCTGCCGATTCACCGCTGTATTGCTGCCGAATGAGCCGCTGATGTTTCAATTTTATGATCGTTGTGGCGACAATCAAAGCGATGCCGTGATTGCCGGCGGTTTGAGTGACCAAGAAGAATGGCTGATCTGCTAAAGCAGGATTTTGTATCACTTGTTGCAGGCGTCGTTGGATGGCTCGCTCGACTTCCACCAAAACCCCACGTATCTTGTAAGAATGAGACTTCTGATAAGCTTCGTTTTTGCCTAACACTCTTTTACCGAACTTTTTACTGACGAACTTTAATTCTTCCAAAGGCGTGCGGACAATCTGTCCGGACAACATATCCACGCCTTGGTTAATATTTTCTATCAAGTTGTCGTCCGGACGGATACGTTTAGGATTGACCCAAAACGATGCGCCGGTCAAACGGCGATCAAACTTATGCGCTCCCACCCCCTCCACCAGCGTGTCCTGGTCATATTTAGACGCGGAATAAAGCCCCTTAAAAATATCTCCGTGGTCCTTTTTAATTTGTGTGATAAAATCACCCCAAACAGGTCGGCGACCTTCCATAGTCATGATCCATACGGGCAAGTTTCTCTTCATTCCCTCCAATAAAGTTACGGCGTCGAATGTTTCTTCCTGCATTTTTTTACGCAACTCAAAACTTGTAGAGATATGGCTCAAAACAGCCACGCCGGCAATGCCGTTTTTGGGCTCTGCCAATTTAACCAGGCCTTGCTCAACAGTATCGGCAGCCACGGTCAATACCCCTCGAGCGTTCAATTTTCGTACCAGTTGATCTCTGACCGGCCCCGGGTAGTGAATAACCAATACCTTGGGTTTACCAGATGTCATTGCCTGGTTGGATTTGATGTTATCAACCCAGATGATTTCTTTATCGACTTCCAATTTATAGGTTGGGTCAGGGTCGCCTCTAATTTTCAAATTTTCCTCTACGTAGTTCATTACGTCCGGCTCCTGCACCTCTCTGATCCTATCCTTCGGAAGAACTCCAAGCACCAGATAGGCCATTTCTTCAGGCCGACTCGTCTTATGGACAAGGATCACCGGCTCAATGCGGACAGGGTATCCCCATTTCTTGAGCTTCCCTGCCAAACTTTGCTCAGGATCAGGGGCGGGCATACGCAATTGCATAATGTTGCTGCGCGCTTCCCCACTGGTCCCCGGCCTTACGTCGGCACTGCTCACAACAATGGCCAACGTACCGCCCGGCCGTAAAAGAGGCAGAACATATGTCTGCATGAGATCATCCCGGTCCTCGGCTTTTAGAGGATAGTTGTAATTTAAAACGATGGCATCGAAGGCAAATTTCTTATTCTGTAAAATGTACAAAGAATGAAAGAGCTTTCCCTGCACCAGGGTGTGCCTGGCGCTCGGTTGCCTGATGAGAAATTTTTTGGCATTGACGACATTAACGACTTCATCAAACTTCTCTTCAACCCCCAAACCGCGCTCTTGGCCGGAAAACCCTACGGCGAGCAGACGAGAGACTTTTCCTTCTTTCTGTGTAGGGCCCAAGCGCTTTTTTAAGGCCTTGCCTATTTGGGATTCTCCGTCCTCCGCTAAGAAATCCTTTGCCCCTTTCAGTATCCTTCCATCAAAGGTCATTGCCTTATCGACGGGTAATTTTTCCGCCATGTCAACAACCAATTTAGGATAGTCC
>JAKFXC010000025.1 GCA_021731625.1 Candidatus Omnitrophota bacterium | reverse complement strand
GCGGCTTCTACCCACTTCCAGCTCAATGGCCTTGAGCCGCCGCTCGACACAAACTTGATCCAATACTTAAACAATTTGTCCTTGATGTGGTAATAGTTGCCGTTTTTCTCAATGATCTCATCCATCAGCAAGAGGTTTAAACGCTGCTGCACTTGGGATGGTTTAATGCCCAATTGGGCGGCGAGGTCCGGGGCCTTATGCTTACCGCCGGAAAGCGCAATCAACACCGCCGACAGCGGTCCTTGGGCCTTGCCCCGGCACAGCTCGTGGATTTTTAATTCGAAATGGCGGCTGAGCACCCCCCAGGGGTTAAACAATAAATTCTCCACCCCTTGCGTCACAATCGGGGCGTAAATCTCCGTCTGGCGGAGCATGCCTGCCAACGCAATCATTTCCTGGCAAATGATATTGATATACAGCGGATGCCCACCGGTAAAATCGACCAGAAAGTTTTTGATCTGCAAGCCCATTTTGGTGCCCGCCATATGGCGGTCCATCAACTGCTGGCTGTCGGACCAATCAAACACGGTCACCGGGATGATTTCGAAATTGCCGAAGAGCAAAGACAATTTCTCGGAAAGGATGGTGCGGGCCTGGTTTTGATAGGAGCTGGTGACGATGTACAAGCAGTTTTTCTGGGTCATGATGCGGCGGCCCAGTTCCGCAAACACCTGGGGCACATCATAATTGGCCAGGTTTTGGAACTCGTCGAGAATGAGCACCACGGATTGCTGGGTTTCCGCAAATAAAATGTCCGGCAGCCCCAACAGCGCGGAGTAGCATTCCTGGTGTTTTCCTTTGGCCAAGGCTTCCTCGACGGCTTCGATAGCGGCAACGGTCTGAGGGACAAATTCGCGGCAGGACACGCACAATAATTTTAAGTCATCCTGGACCGCCAGATTTTTCGACCGCAGGAAATGGTGCAGCAGGCTTTGGGTCAACTGGCGGGCAAAACAGGCAAAATCGCGGGACTCCAGGTCCAGGTAGAGGATGAGAATGTCAGGATCCTCATGCTCCATCAGAAGCCGGGCCACGATGGAGGTCTTACCGACGGTGCGATTGCCCAGCAAAGCTATGTTCTGGCGATAACCCTCCTTAAGGCCCGCGACGCGCCGGCGCAAGGTTTCCAAGACACTGCGGCGTCCAAAAAAATTATGGCCAGGGTCCATGCTCATGAGGGTAAATAATGTAACGGGTTAACCGCCTGATTGCCTCGGCGCAATTCAAAATGCATATAATTTCTTTTACCCAAGCGCCCCACTTCCGCGATAGGATCGCCTTTATAAACCTGGTCGCCGATTTTCGACAGCAATCGGCGGTTTTGCGCATACACGCTGATAAATCCGTCGCCATGGTTAACCATTATGGTGTGGCCGTATCCGGCCATATACCGGGCCATGACGACCGTCCCTTCCCGGCTCGCTTTAACCATATCCCCTTCGGCGGCCTCGATGTCAATGCCGCGGTTGAGCGCCTCGCCCTTGCGATCATTGTAAAACGAAATCAGCCTGCCTTTGACCGGCCAGGCAAACTCATTGGATTTCTCATCCGCGGTGCGGGCCGCCGGGATTTCCTGGGCTTCCGTCGCGCCGGGTATAAAAATCAGCTGATTGACCTCTATCGCGGCAATGTTTGGAATATGGTTGCTCTGGATGATGTCGTCAACCGGCACGCTGTAAAACTTGGCGATCCGCCACAGCGTCTCCCCTTTGCTGACTTTGTGATATACCCCCTGTTTCGAAGGGGTGGTGATGGTGGTGGTGGTCGAAATATCGGGTAAAGCTTTATATTCCGTGGCACAGCCGCCGCAGAAAACTAATAATACTAATATTGCTTTTTTAAGGAAGTCCCCATGTTTATCGTAATTCTGACTAAAATGGGCATGTATTTTGCTAAGGCTTACGTCGCTGCGCTCCGTCAGCCCAAGCAAAATACAAGCGGGGGAAGGGAATCGAACCCTCGCAATCAGCTTGGGAAGCTGATATACTACCACTGTATGACCCCCGCACGGATCTTTATGGCCGCAATTTTTCTCTAAACTCCGCAATGGCCCCTCCGACATCATTCGCTAACAAAATGTCCCTGCACACCGCCGCCCGGGCTGCGCCCGCCTGATGAAGAATCTCAATATTGCCGCGGGTGATGCCGCCGATGGGAAACACCGGCACCTTGATCGTCAAAAGAACTTCTCGTAAGAGCTTTAAATCCATCGGGTTTCTTTCTGGTTTGGTTTGCGTCTTAAACACCGAACCAAACCCGATGTAATCAGCCCCGGAGCGCTGGGCCTGCCTCGCTTGTGCCATATTTTGGCACGATACGCCGATGATCGCCTTACTTCCTAGCATCATGCGGGCCTCGCGGCAGTCAATGTCGTCCTGGCCGAGATGCACACCGTCCGCCCCCGCAATCTTTGCCACATCCACCCGGTCATTGACAATAAACGTGACCTGATGCCGACTCACCCGCAGCGCCTGCCTGCAAAATGCCAAAATATTTTTTGCGCTGCCAAATTTGTCCCGTAATTGTACTATATCAATTCCAAAACGTACAGATTCTTTTAGAACCCGCAGCAGCGCTGCGTGGTCAAGGACGGCAGCGTCGAGGATTAAATACAATTTAGCGTTTTTTAAGGGCTTTTTGTTCCAGGGCATAAAACTTATAGCGCAAGGCCTTGATGCGTTGGGCCATCCTCCCATCTGTGATTTTGGTGATCTCCTCCAAGACCCGCAAAGACTCTTTAACGCGTTGGGCATTGGCCCAAAAAACCGCGGGCAGGTCCCTACGGGTGGATTCACTGATGCTGGTCCCGCGGCCGACATCGGAACCAATGTTTCTTTGGGCTACGGCGGTGAGGATTGTGAGCGCCCCGACGATTTTGGTCAAATCGTGACGAAAATTTTTTAGAGAGCGCGTCAAACCTTTGTCATTCCACATATATCGGCAAATGTCTTCGCAGACCCGCAGGCCTTCTTTGGCCCGGTTTAGGTTAGCATCCAGAATGCGATGGAGAGAATTTTTACCGGCAGCCATAAACTTTGGCGATTTTTTTAATGATGTGGGTGGTGGAAAAGCCGCGGACGTATTTGATGAGCTCGACTTTTTTAACCAAGACTTCTCCGATGATGGGCTTCCCTTTCCAGTCGGCGCCTTTGACGAGCACATCAGGTTTTAGCGCCTTGACCGTATTATAGGGAGTGTCTTCGTTAAAAATGACCACAAAATCCACACAGGAAAGCGCGGCCAGGAGCGCGGCGCGGGATCTTTGGGGGCATATTGGGCGCTGCGGTCCCTTGATGTGGCGCACGGACCGGTCGCTGTTAAGGCCGACGACCAAAACGCGCTTGCCTTTACTGCTTTTGGCGGTTTCCAAGTACTGCACATGGCCGAAATGCATCAAATCGAAACACCCGTTCGTAAAAACGATGCTCCAGCCCTGCTTCTTAAGCAAAGATAATTTCTCTTTAAGTGACGCAATGCCAATGATTTTCTTTTCTGAGGAAACCATAGAGTAAAATTTTTTTATTAGGTTAAGGTGTTCTCAACAATTTCACAAATGGTGTGAAAAATGACCAAATGCGATTCCTGAATCCGCGCTGTGATGGGTGAGGCCGCGATGATGGCGATGTCGGACTGCGAAGCCACTTGCCCGCCGGTGCCGCCGGTGACGCCGATGGTTTTGATGGCCAGGGTCTTGGCGGTCCTTAAAGCCTGCAGGACATTTTTAGAGTTGCCGCTGGTGGAAATAGCTATTAAAACATCGCCTTTCCTGCCCAGAGCTTGCAACTGGCGGGCAAAAATAATGTCAAAGGAGTAGTCATTACCGAGCGCAGTGAGGGCCGAGGTGTCGGTGGTCAGCGCAATGGCCGGCCAGGCCGCGCGTTCCTTTTGAAAACGGCCGACGAACTCTGCCGCTATGTGCTGGCTGTCTGCCGCGGAGCCTCCGTTGCCGCAGAAAAAAAGCTTATTGCCAGATTTGAGCGCATCAATGATGGCTTGCGCGGCTTGGGCGATCTGGGCAGTATTGTTCTTTAAAGTCTCTTGCTTGACCGCGATGGAATCCGCAAAAATTTTTTCTATGGTTGTTTTCATGATTAATTAATTTGTCCTGGGCGTGAAGACATTGGCAATCTCGATCATTTCCGGAGTTACGGCCTTGCGCTCGCGCACCGCTTCCTCGATGTCCACGAAACGGATTTTATTGTCGCGCAAATTGACCATTTTGCCAAATTTGTGCTCTTTGACCAACTCCACCGCTTTGACACCCATCCGAGTTCCCAGCACACGGTCAAAACTGGTGGGAGTGCCGCCGCGCAAAATGTAACCCAACACACTCACCCTGGTTTCATAGCCGGTGTGGTCCTCGATGGTCTTGGCCAAATACTCCCCCACACTGCCGAAACGCCTTTTTTCCATTCCGGGAGTAGCGGAGCCCGGCAAGCGGGGCAAGTAGCCTTCGACCTTGGTGCCTTCGGAAATCACAATGATGCTAAAGAGTTTGCCGCGTTTATGCCGTTCCGTGAGCAGATCGTAGAGTTCGTCCAAATCGACCGGAATTTCGGGGATCAAAATGATGTCGGCCCCGCCGGCGATGCCGGACTGCACGGCCAGCCAGCCGGTGTGCAGGCCCATGACCTCAACCACCATAATGCGATGGTGCGATTCGGCGGTGGTGTGCAACCGGTCAATGCATTCAGTGGCCACATTGACCGCGGTGTCAAAACCAAAGGCATAGTCGGTACCCGAGAGCGCATTGTCGATAGATTTTGGAACTCCGACGACCTGGATGATGCCGCGCTTGTACAAAGCCAGGGCGATTTTGAGGGTTTCCTCGCCGCCTACCGCAATCAGCGCATCAATGCCGCTGCGGGAATAATTCTCTTTGATGCTTTTGATCTGGTCTTCATCGTGCAAGGGGTTGACGCGGCTGGTGCCTAAAATGGTGCCGCCGCGGTCTAAAATGCCACTGGTAGCCTTAACATCCAGAACGCGCATGTCATTCTCAATGAGGCCCAACCATCCATTTTTGATGCCGGTCACCACATAGCCCTCTTGCATGCCCTTGCGGACCACCGCTCGGATGACTGAGTTAAGCCCGGGACAATCCGCCCCGCCCGTTAAGATGCCGATTTTTTTCATTAAGTTACTCCGCCAGAAAATGGAGGCTGGCCCCTATTTATGCTCTATAGCCATGGAACGGGACATGGGGTTCGTCGATCTTGACTGGGCGTTTGCTTTTGATGTCGTCCAGCGAAATTTTGATCACATGGATGCGGATATTGATTTTGCCTTCCATGCCAATGGTTTCCTCGATCTTGCGCCGCACCAATTCCTGCAACCGGGTGGTCAAATCTGGAATATTGACTTCCGAGCGCAAAACCAGCTTAATGTCAATGTCCAAACCCTTCTTAATGGCCAGAACCGTGGCCCGGATTTCCTTGATGTCCGGGACCGACGCGCTGATGCGCTTGATCAAATCTTCCACAGCCGTCAAAGACACCGCCACCGGCCCGCCGGCATTGTCAAACGCAATGGTGCGTTCCCGACGGCGCCGGCCATAAATCAAATTCTCCAGGACCACGCTCATCACCACGATCCCTAAGGCAATGGCGGCCACCACCGTCCCGACCTGGGGTTCATTATAAACCAAATCCAGTAAATATTTCACAGTTTGGATGTCTAAAACATGAAGCACAAATAACAGCACCGCAATGCTCGTCAGCCAAATGATGATCAAATAAAACACAATCGCCAAACGGGTCATCAGCCACATGTTAAGACTCCTTCCTGTCAACCGACTGGATGTTGATATTGATTTCCCGAAGGTCAATATCCACGGCCTTCTCAACTGCCGCTCGCACCGCGTCTTGGATGTGGCTGGCGGTCGCCGGAATGTTTAACCCAAACTCCACCACCACACGCATATTCAAGACCACCTGGCCATCTTTGTCCAAACGCACCGACACGCCGGGATAATTTTTATACCCCAGGATTTCGCAAACCGGTCCCAGCAGGCCAAAGCGGGCCAGGGATACGCCGGGAATCTCTCTGAGCGCGGCCGCGGCAATGTCGCCAATCACTTTCTTATGCATGTGCACCGCACCCCAGTCCATCATCTGTTCGTCAAGCATTACCTTCTCCTGTGTCAGCGGCCTCTACTCATTCTTCATCATTTTTTCTAAAAAATGCGTGGTGGCTTTACCCTGCAAAAACGTCGGGTGGTGCAAAATTTCCATGTGCAGCGGGATGGTCGTCTTGATCGGCGAAATATAGAATTCATCCAGCGCCCGGCGCATGATGCGCACCGCCTCGTCCCGGTCTTTGCCATGCACAATGATCTTCGCCACCATGGAATCGTAAAATGGACCTATAGTATAACCCGGATAAATGTGCGTGTCCAGACGCACACCCGGGCCGCCCGGCAAATTGAGCTCCTCGATTTTTCCCGGCGAGGGGATAAAATTATTATACGGGTCTTCGGCGTTGATGCGGCATTCCATGGCCGCCCCTTTAAAGCGCACATCATCCTGTTTGATCTTCAATCTAAGGCCATTGGCGGCCTTGATCTGCTCTTTGATCAAATCAATCCCGGTGACCATCTCGGTGACCGGATGCTCGACCTGGATGCGGGTGTTCATCTCCATGAAATAAAAATTGTCGTGCACATCCACCAAGAATTCGATGGTGCCGGCCCCCTGATAACTCACGCCCTTGGCCGCTTTGATCGCCGCCTCGCCCATCTTCTTGCGCAAACTAGGACTGAGCCCAGGCGAAGGAGATTCTTCCAACAGTTTTTGATGCCGACGCTGCACCGAACAATCGCGTTCCCCCAAATGGATCACATTGCCGTGCTCATCAGCTAAAATCTGGAACTCCACATGGCGGGGACTCTCCAAATATTTTTCCATGTACACGTCGCCAAGCCCAAAATTTGCCTCCGCCTCCGTCTGCGCCATTTTAAAAGAATTGACTAAGCTGACATCGTTATGGCAGACCCGCATGCCTTTCCCGCCCCCGCCGGCCACGGCCTTGATGATGACCGGGTATTTGATTTTCTGGGAAACCGACAAGGCCTCTTCCTGGGTCTTGATGATGCCGTAGCTACCCGGTGTTAAGGGCACGCCCAGCTTTTTAACCGTCTCTTTGGCCACGATTTTATCGCCCATTTTGCGGATGGCTTCCGGGGAAGGGCCGATGAATTTGATGTGGCAGGACTCGCAGATTTCGGCAAAGTGGGCGTTCTCCGATAAAAACCCATAGCCGGGGTGAATGGCTTCCACGTCGGTGATTTCCGCCGCCGAGATGATGGCGGGGATGTTCAAATAGCTTTCTTTGCTGGTGGCTTTGCCGATGCACACCGCCTCGTCCGCAAAACGCACATGCAGGGAATTGCGGTCGGCCTCAGAATAGACCGCGACGGTGCGGATGCCCATTTCTTTGCAGGCGCGGATGACGCGCAGGGCGATTTCACCGCGATTGGCAATTAATATTTTGGAGAACATAAGAACTTATACGGGCTCGACCACAAACAGGGTCTGCCCAAATTCCACCGGTTCGGCATTTTCCACCGCAACTTCCACGATCCTGCCGCGCACTTCCGACTTGATCTCGTTCATCAGTTTCATGGCCTCCACAATGCAGACCAGCTGGCCGACTTCCACGGTCTGCCCGATCTCGACAAAGGGCGCCGCTTCCGGCGAGGGTGAACGGTAAAATGTCCCAACCATGGGGGATTTGATGTCTTTGCTGTTTTTCGCGGACGTTTCGGAGGCTAGCGCGGGTGCGGCGCCGGTGGCTTTGGGGGCGGGAATGGACTCAACCACATATTGCGCCGGGGCGGACGCGAGTTGCCCTTCCAGCGCACTTTTTCGTAATTTCAATTTCAAGCCCTCACGCTCGATCTCGATTTCGCAGAGGCCGTGCTCCTGCATAAGGGCAATGATTTCTTTAATCTCTTTTAAGTTCATGATTTGACCCTCTCCACGTAGACACCGGACCGAGTGTCCACTTTGATGGTCTCCCCCACTTGGATAAATAACGGGATTTGCACCGACGCGCCGGTATCAATCTTGGCAGGTTTGTAACCCGCCCGCGAAGAATCGCCTTTTAAACCCGGGTCGGTTTCAATGATTTTGGCCACGATAAAGGTCGGCAATTCCGCCTTGACCACCTGGCCGTTGTACAAAAGGGCCTCCACCACCGTGTCTTCTTGCAAATATTTTAACCCGTCTCCCAACAATTCCTCGCTGACCACGGTGTCCTCAAACGTGCTCTGGTCCATGAAATGGTATTCCTCCCCTGCCGCGTAAGTAAACTGCATGCGCCGGCGTTCCAACGGCGCATCCTCCAAGGACTCGGAAGAACGGAAGGTGCGCTCGAGCACTGCGTTGGTTTTTATGTTTTTTAAGCGTATCCGCACAAAAGCGCTGCCTTTGCCGGGCTTGACATGGTTGTATTCCACCACAAAATAAAGCTGGCCATCAATGACCAGCCCCATGCCGTTTTGAACTTCATTAATCGTAATTGCCACTTAAGACCTCACAGCCGCGCTCCGTTACTAAGACCATATCTTCAACCCGGATGCCATATTTATGGGGAATATACACTGCGGGCTCAACGGTCACCACCATCCCTGGCTCCAAGATGCTGGTGCTTTTGCAGGAAAGGCGGGGGTTTTCGTGTATATCCAACCCCACCCCATGTCCCAAAGAATGCCCGAAATATTTAGCTAAACCAAACTTACGCAATACCTTACGTGCTTTCAAATCCACCTCAGCCGTGGCCACCCCAGGCTTGATCATGGCAATGGCCTCAGTTTGCGCAAGCACAACGGCCTCAAGGGCTTTTGAATAATGACCGGGTATTTTACCCAAAAAGAAATTCCGTGTCAAGTCAGACTTATATCCATTAATGTCAATGCCCGTATCCACCAAGATGGGTTCGTGGGACTTAAACACCCGGTCTGAAACCTTGGCATGGGGGTAACAAGAATTAGGCCCGGACGCAATGATGGGCGGGAACGCAAAGCCGGCCTTGACAGTTTTCACAAACTGTTCCAGCTTTTCCAAAATCTGGCGCTCACTCACCCCGGGCCTGAGGGCGCCTTTCACCATGTCCAAGGCCCTAAAATGCAGCTTAAGGCATTGTCGGATGACTTCGATCTCCCCCGGCTCCTTGACTTCTCTTAAAACCTCCACCGCTCCGGTGGTGGGCAATAATTTGGTTCGGCGTGGACAAAATTCTTTCAATCGTTTATATAAATTGACACTGGTGTACTTTTCATCAAATCCCAAGCGCTTGATTTTATAATGCTTACAGAGTTCGCTTAAGGTGACACAAGGGGTCTGGGTGTATTGCTTGACCGACACGTCCCGCAGATGTTCGCGGGCTTCCAAGACATAACGAAAGTCAGTGATATAAAATGATTTTTTCTGAGTCACCAGAAGCCAAGACTCTGCGGCTGGAAAATTGGTCAAATAGCGGATGTTGGTGTCGTTGGTGACCAATAAAGCATCGATGTTTTTATGGCGGGGAAATTCGGCTATAAGTTTCTTGATGCGCTGGCTCATACTTTATGAATTCTTACGCTTCGTCGGCCAACAGGACCGGAATACCGTCTTTGATGGGATATTTCTTGCCACATTTGGTGCAGACAATCAAACTCTCGGGTTGGTCTTTGCCCAGCTCCAAATCACCCAGGCACCCGGGACATGCTAAAATCGCTAGTAGTTTAGGGTCGATCATATCGTTAGGGAAACAGTGTCACCGATTCAGAAACACAGCCCCGAAGGGCGTTGTGTTTCGGGAGACAGAGAGAAGATTGGCGCAAAAAAGCCACCGGAGCCGTGAAATTTCTACCAAAGATGTTTACTTCTCCTTTTGGGAGACCTCTACAAATCTTCTTTGCAATTCGTAGACTGAGTTATTGATGAGCTCGGCTTCTTCCTTGCTCAAATTACCAACTGTCTTTTCCTTGAGCAGGATCAGGGTGTCGATTAAGAATTTGGCTTGCTTGAGGTTTTTCTCGGTCTGGTTGGTGATGGGGTTTGGGACTTCTCCCAAGAAAATCATGGCCTGGTAACTGAGCGACGCAATGTAATTGAAAAAATCCAACTGCGGTTCCGGCCCCTGATCGGCGGAATCGGCGTCCGTGGACGGCAATGGCTGCCCGTCGGGCCCGAGCAATCCACTGCCCCCGGCAGAGCTCGCTTCGCGGCTTTCCTTATCCAAAGAGTCACCAAAACGGTTGGAGATGCTCATAATTGTCCTTTCGATCTCTGGTGCGGCAACTACATTAACATTGGCCTTTTCGGTTGTCAACTTTTTCAAAACTTGCAAAGGGGCCTACTCTTTGATTTGGTACTGAACCTCGATGTTGAAGGTGTATTCAGGAAGGGTCATCCCATTAAGGAATGGCGGGAACCGGGCCTCCTCCAGACTTTTTAAAGATAAATTTTGCAATTTGGGGCTGGCTTGGGTCTTTTCGGCGATCACCTGCGAGGCCTTTAAAGTACCGTTGGAAGCCAGCACAAATGTCAAATACACACTGCCAGCCTCCATTTTGCGCATGCTGCGGTAATTCACATAAACCCTTTCTTCGATGCGGCTGCGCACCATTTCATCAAAAGCCACATACGCGGGGTTGTTGATCTTGGCGGAGGTCAGGCGGCTGACCGAAATGCGGTGCTGCAATACGCTGGAGCGCAGTTGTTCGCGTTTGCGGCCCTCCGCCATAAAACCATCGGGCAAGGCCCGATGTTCTTTGGCCAGCTTGATGGGGATGCTTCCCCGCGAAGCATCCATGCTGCTGTTTTTTAAATCCAGCTGCTGCACCGGCTTAACCGGCCTCTCATGCATGTCGATCCGCTTACGCTGCTTTTTGTAGCTGATCTCCACACCCTTGGCGCGGTCCCTTTTTTTGAGGTCATGCTGCCACAATAAACTGCTGCAGACAAAACAGGTGTGGATGGTCAACGAAATAAACAGCGCCTTAGGGAAAAAATTATTGAATAGGGTGCTCATCGTTTGGTCAAGACACCTGTGATGTAGCGGATAAAACGCAGGGTATCGCGCCACGGCCGGATTTTGCTGACTTCGTCGCGGTAAATGGTGGCGACGGGCACCGACGCGATTTTAAATCCCGCCTGGCTGGCTTTGATTAGAATTTCCGTTTCAATCTCAAAATCAGTGCTTTGCAAGCGGATCTTTTTGAGGACCTCGGTGCCGATCAAGCGAAACCCGCACTGAGTGTCCGCAATACTCTGCCGGCAAATGAGCGAAATGACCGTTGACATGAACCCATTGGTCAAAAACCGCACCGGCGGCATGCCCTTGGGGTTATGCATGCGGTTGCCGTTGACCACGCCCGCCTTATGCTTGCGGAATGCCTCCACAAACGCGGCAATGTCCGTCGCATCGTGCTGCCCGTCCCCGTCTAGGGCTATAACAGCATTATAATCCTTTTGCACCGCATAATCAAACCCCAGGCGCAAGGCATTGCCCTTGCCGCTTTTCGTTCCCGTCGATAAAACCAGGGCGCCGGCCTTCTTGGCCAGCTCCGCCGTGGCGTCGGTGGAACCATCGTCGATGACTAACACATCATGCTTGAGTGCCGCCACCGCAGCGACCACAGCAGCAATGGCGTTGGCCTCATTGTGGGCGGGGATAACGGCAAGAAATTTCAAGGACGCACCCAAAATTCGCGGAACATCAGCCACTGGGAAGGGTCGCGGCGGATTTCCTCTTCAATGGGCCGAAGGTACGGTTTGATCACTTCCACCAGCTGGGCGTCGGTGACTTTTCCCGTGACCGCAGGCGGGTAAACCGGTTTATGGAAGACGATTTGAAAATCGTCATTTTCCTGCCGGAGAAAAAAACAAGCTAGAATCGGCGCCCCGCTTTTGATGGAGAAGAGGGCGGCCCCTTTGGGGATCAGGGTGGGTCGGCCTAAAAAATCCATCACAATGCCGTGCTGGGTAAAATCCCGCTCTGCCAAAAGGCCTACAAACCGGTTCTGTTTCAAATGCTCCAGGCAGCGGCGGATGGCCGTGGTGGTGGGGATGACCTGGGTGCCAAAAAATTCGCGTTGGTCGTTGAAAAACTGATTGACCCGGGGGTCGCGGTGCGGCAGGGCCACAATCGACATGGGGTAACCAAGCTTGGACATAATGGCGCCCCCCATTTCCCAATTGCCCATGTGGGCGCTGACTAAAATGGCCCCCTTGCCCTCTTTAAGGACCTCGTTTAGATATTCCGAGTTGACCAGGTGCATGTGCGCCTTCATATAATTATCGTCGATGCGCTTGGTCTGCATAAAAAAATCCGCCAAATACCGAGCGAAATTGCGGAACACCTGACGAACCTTGGCGGGAGCCACATCATCGGTTTGCAGGATGGCTTTTAAATTTTCTTCCACGATCCGGCGGTCGGTTTTGGAAAATAAATACTGGCAATCGGCGAGGACCCGGGCCATGGCGTAGGAGACCCTCGGCGGCAGGAACCGAAGGGCGTGATAGGCAAACATATAAAGATAATAATTACCCATCAATTGCTCAAGACAAACCTGGCGATATGTTCAGCGGCCCGCGGCTTCCCATACTTGAAGGCGGCAGCGCGCATGGCTTGCAATTGGGATGGTTTGCTCAAAAGCTCATCGATGCGGGAGCCGATTTTGGCCTTATCATCCACCCGGATGGCGATGCCGCCGGCGGCCAGAAACCTGGAGTTGCGTTCCTCCTGCCCTGGAATGGGGTCCACAATGACCATAGGCAGACCTTTGGCCAGGCATTCGCTGGTGGTCATCCCCCCGGGCTTGGTGACGATTAAAGTGGCAACCTCCATCAATTCATCGACATTGGTGACATACTCATAGACGAGGATTTTCTTTTTGGTTTTACGCTGGATTTTTTTAAGCCACTCGACCAATTTGGCGTTGGTGCCGGCAATGACAATCATTTGCAAAGGACGGACGAGTTTGACCAAAGAGGCAACAGCATCCTTCATGGGCCCCAGGCCCTGGCCTCCGCCCATGACTAAAATGATGGGAATCTCCAGTGACAGTCCCAACTTGCGGGCAATCGCCGTGCGGTCGACGGTGGCGGCAAATTTGTCACGGATGGGGATGCCAAAAACTTTAATGCGGTCGGCAGGCACCCCTTCTTTGACAAAACGTTCTTTGGCCTGCTCCGAGGGGACCACATAGTAATCCACCCCCGGGTGCAGCCAGTACAGGTGCGGGGCAAAATCAGTGAGGACCCCCACCACCGTAAAACGCAAACGGTGGGTCAGCTTGTAATCCGCCACCATACCGCAGGGGAAGGCCTGGGTGCAGACCACCACATCCGGGTCAAAATCTTCGATCAATGGTTTTAATTTTTTATGGGAGGATTTGTGGATCTTTTCCTTCCACTCCTTGGATGCCTTGATGATGTTGGGATTGTCATAAAGAAACTCCCATATTTGAGGCACCCGCTTAATCACCCCCATATAAGCGGTGTTGACCACTTTTTCCATGATAGGATAGGTGTAACCAAAGCCGTTGATGCTGCGGATGGTGCAATCGGGGTTTAAAGATTTTAAGGAGCGCTGGATGGCCATGGCGCTCTGGCGGTGGCCGGAGACCTGCGAGATGTACATGAGTAACACCCGTTTGGGCTTAAATTCGCTCATACCTGTTTGATCGTCCCCAAAATCCCGCCCACCTCGCCTTCCTTCCCCTCGTCGATGTGGATGGTTTCCAACTGTCCTGACACCGGGGCTTCCACATTAAAGGTGGCTTTGTCAGTGACCACCTCCACGATGTCGTCGCCCGCCTGCACCACGTCCCCTGGTTTGGCATGCCAGCAGGCCACGGTGGCTTTGGTGATCCCTTCCCCTAACTCCGGCAGTAAAATTTGTGTCATTTATGACCCCGTTTTGGCAAAAATTTGTTCAAAATGGGCAATGGTGCCAGCCCGCACGGCGGCGAGGTCCACCGGTTTATGCAGCAATTTGTTTATGGACGTCATCTTCACATCCAGCCCGCAGGGACGAATGAGATCGAACAACGACAAATCCGTGGAAACGTTGATGCCCATGCCATGGTAGGTCACCCATTTGCGGACGCCGATGCCGATGGAAATGATTTTCTTCTTCGCCACAAAAACGCCCCGCTTGCCGGGAATGCTTACTGCCAATATACCAAAATCCTTCAATAAATCAACGGCAACTTGCTCCAGCTTCTCGAGATACACCTTTAAATGACGGCCATATAAATTGAGGTCCATAATGACATAAACGACCAGTTGGCCGGGCGCATGCAGGGTGACATCGCCCCCGCGGTCGACCGGATAAATCTGCACCCCGCGGTCTAGCACATCCGGCCTGCCATAAAGTAAACTGTCGGGTTTGGTCACGCGTCCTAAAGTGATGACTGGCGGGTGTTCACAGAAAATCAAACGCCCCGGGGCGCCCGCCACCACCGAGTCAACCAAGCTCCGTTGGCGCTGGCAGGCCGTAAGATAATCCACCACTCCCCAGTCTTCAAGAAGCATGTCCATGGTCATTGTGTGCCACCCACGGTAGCCCGAATTAACTCAAGTAAAAAGCCGCTGGGTTGCAGCGGCTTTTCTTTAAAACAACGGGACCACGTCAGCCCTTACAGTTTTCTGCAGATGGCCTGGGCCATTTCTTTGGTGCCAAACGCACTGGCATCTTCGCGGTTGGACTTTAAATCATAAGTGACTTCTTTGCCTTCCCTTAAAACCAGGCGCACGGCACCTTCCAAACGCTTCGCGGCATCGGACTCACCCAAATGTTCCAACATTAAGACGCTGGATAGAATAGTTGCCGTAGGATTGACTTTGTTCTGCCCGGCATATTTAGGTGCGGAACCATGCACGGGCTCAAAGAGCGCAATGCTGTCCCCGTAATTGGCACCGGAGGCAATGCCTAAGCCCCCAATCAACCCGGCACACAAATCCGACACAATGTCGCCGTAAAGATTTGGCAACACCAGCATGTCGTACATATGCGTGTACTGCACCAGCTGCATGCACATATTGTCCACAATGCAATCATTAAATTCCACCCGGCCGGCATATTCCTGGGCCACTTCCTGGGCGGATTTTAAAAACAGCCCGTCGGAGAATTTCATGATATTGGCCTTGTGCACCGCCGTTATCTTTTTACGGCCGTTTTTGACCGCGTATTCGAAAGCGGCCCTCACAATGCGCTTGGACGCCGTCACTGAAATCGGTTTGATAGAAATGGCCGAGTCTTCGCGGATTTTTTTGGCCGACATGCTGTTGATTTTTTCCCGCAACTCCGTGCATTCCGCGGTGCCCTTCTCAAATTCAATGCCGGCGTATAAATCTTCCGTGTTTTCGCGAAAAATCACCAAATTGACGTTCTTGATCGGCGTTTTGGTGCCTTCATAATAAAGGCAAGGCCGCACGCAGGCATACAGATCAAGGGATTGACGCAGCTGCACGTTGACGGAACGAAAACCCTTGCCGATCGGGGTGGTGATGGGCCCTTTGATGGCGGTTTTGTTGCGGCGGATGGATTCCAGAACCTCGTCGGTCAAGGGCTTGCCATGCTTGGCCATGCTTTTTTCGCCAACTTCCTGCACGTCCCAATCAATCTTTACGCCCGTTGCTTCCACGCACATGCGCATGGCCGCGGTCACTTCCGGACCGATCCCGTCGCCGGGTAGGAGGGTCACTTTATGCCCCATAGGTTCCTCTTTCGTATTCTAAAACAGCTATTTTTTAATTAAACTTTTTAATTCGTCGACGTTGTGCGCGTGCAGGATCGCGGTTTCATAGGTGATGTTCCCTTTCGCGTAAGCCTCCTGCAAAGATTTATCCATGGTCTTCATGCCGTACTGCCCGCCGGTTTGGATGGCGGTGCGGATCTGCTCTATGGCCTGTTCTCGGATCATGTTGCGGATGGCGGCGGTGGCAATCATGATTTCCGGGATCATAATGCGCCCCACGCCAGAGGCACGCGGCACCAATTGCTGCGAAATGACCCCTTCCAACGCCGAGGCCAATTGCAGGCGGACTTGCTGCTGCTGGTACGGTGGAAATACGTCGATGATGCGCTCAATGGTCTGCGGCGCGTCAGGCGTATGCAGGGTGGCCATGACCAAATGCCCGGTTTCAGCGGCCGTCAAAGCGGTGGAAATGGTTTCCAAATCGCGCATTTCCCCCACCACAATGACGTCGGGGTCCTGGCGCAAGCACCGGCGCAGGGCTTCGGCAAAGGAATGGGTGTCGCGGTACACTTCGCGCTGTTTGATGATGGATTTCTTGTTGGCATGGATATATTCGATAGGGTCTTCAATGCTGATGACCACCGAGGAGCGCTCGGTATTGATCATGTCAATCATGGCCGCCATGGTGGTGGTCTTGCCCGTACCCGTGGCGCCGGTAATTAACACCAACCCGCTTTGCTTGCGGGCCAAATCGGGAATCACCGGCGGCAGCTGCAATTCCTCGACGCTGGGGATAAACAAAGGCACCCGGCGAAAAGCCGCCTCGACAGAACTGCGTTGGATGTGCACGTTGACCCGGAAGCGGTCCAGGCCTTCCAGGGCCAGCGAAAAATCCAGCTCCTTGGTTTCTTCAAATTGTTTCTTTTGGGAATCGCTTAAGATGCTGTAAATCATGTCGTGCAGGGCCACGCGGGAGAACGCGTCCCGCTGCACCGGCACCAGGCGTCCGTCGATGCGTAAAATGGGCGGGGTGTTTTCGGTCAAATGCAAATCAGAAGCATTTTGCTGGATGCTTAGGACCAGCAATTCACGCAGGAGAGAGTTTTTTTCCATGGACTTGGACCCACTGGCTTATTCGTCGGATGCCTTCTTGAATGCGCGCATCCGAGGTTGAAAAACTTAGACGGACAAATTGCGGCGCGCCAAAACTATCGCCGGGGATGGCTGCTACTTTAATATCGTCGATCATGGCACGGGCAGCGGCGCCGCCACCGGCCTTAGAAAAATCGCAAAACACATAAAACGCGCCCTGCGGCCGGATGTAACTTAAGTCCTTGACCTCATCCAAACATTTGAGCATTAGGTCCCGGCGCTGATGAAAAACTTTGCGCATGGATTCAATGCTTTCGGCGGAAGCGTTCAAGGCGGCCACGGCCGCGGCCTGGCTCATCGATGCCGGGTTAGAGGTCGAGTGGTCCTGGTACTTCTTGATGTATTCCATGATTTCAACCGGACCTGCGGCATACCCGATGCGCCAGCCGGTCATGGAATAGGCCTTGGACACGCCATTGACGGTGATGGTCAAATCAAAAATGTCCTTACCCAAAGCCGCGATGGAAGGATTTTGCTTAATATCATAAATGAGTTTTTCGTAGATTTCATCACTAATCACATAAATCTTATGCTCGACGCAAACCTTGGCCAGCGCCGCCAGGTCCTCGGTGCTGTACATGACCCCGGTGGGGTTAGACGGCGAATTGATAACGAGCATTCTGGTTTTAGGAGTGATGTGTTTCTTAAGTAAAGCCGGAGTCATTTTATAACCGGTGCTGTGGTCGGTGGGGATAATGACCGATCGGCCGCCGGCGGCCTTGACCATTTCCGGATAGCTCACCCAAAACGGGGCCTGAAACATGACCTCGTCCCCGTCGTCGACCAACACTTGGATAATGTTAAAAAGGGAATGTTTGGCCCCGCAGGAGACCACGATTTGGTTGGGCTGATAAATTAGATTATTGTCTTTTTGAAATTTGGCGGCAATGGCTTCCCGCAAATCCTGGGTGCCGATCGAAGGTGTGTATTTGGTGACACCGCCCTGGATGGCTTTGATGCCAGCCTCTTTGATAAAATCCGGGGTATCGAAATCCGGCTCCCCTGCCGCAAAATTGACCACATCCTGGCCCTGGGCTTGCAGCTCTTTGGCGCGGGCCGTGATGGCCAAGGTGGTGGATCCGACGATGTCTTTGATCCTACGGTTGATTTTCAGCATGGGGGATAATATAGCAAAGGAATTAACCGGACACAATACTTAATTACCCAATCAATTCAGAAACTTTGGCTTAATTTTAAGACTCCGGTGGTCTTTTTCCGCCAATCTTCACTCTATGTCCAGAAACACAACGCACCTTCGGTGCTGTGTTTCTGAATCGGTGACGTTGATTGGCGGCGATACTATTGCAAATACCATTGTCCCAATTGCAGAGGCAATTGGGAGACCACAGTCGCCTTAAAATTAAGCCAAAGTTTATAAAGGGAATTAAAACGCTATGTTCTCTTAATTCAAGAGTGGTTACGACGCGCTGGCTAAAGTGGCGGCACTATTTTGAAAATGGTCCTGCAGTTCGCTTAAAACCGGTAAGGCCGACATGGTGGCAGGCCTGATCTCCAGGATGATGGGCACAAAACCCCGGATCTGCCGCAATTGGGACATATCTTGTTTGGACAGCGGCAACGGCACACCCCGGCCGTCGCGCTTGATTTGAAAATTCTTCATGTTGGCGGCATTCAAGTCGATACCACCGGTGCTGGTCTGCCGTTTAGATGATACAGCAGATAGAGCAGCAAGATCTCTCACATTGCTCCGTCTCACATGCCCCATAATTTCTTCTAAGAGTCCTTCCTTAGTAAAATGACTTAGACCCTCTTTTAAAGGGGTATATGTCGTGTATCTAATCCCTATGCCTGATCCCATGCTTTTTATGCTTAATTGACCATGCGTATCCACGGCCATCGTTAAATATGCCGATGTGTTTTCAGTTGGTAAACTAAAAACTCCCATTTGATCGATCATAAACTTTGATCCCGGCCTTAAAGTATGTACCGTTGATGGCGACAATCCCTTCCCATTATAGGGCGCCTTCGGCTGGACCAATATTGCCTGATATTCCAAACCGTCTTCATTGCGTACTGGAGAAATTTCCATGTTAATTACGGGAGAAGACAGACTGACGTTTTGCTGTGGCGGTAGATCCACCTGTTCATTATTTGCTAAAGGCCGCGCATCAGATCCTGTTTGCGTCATCGAAAAGCGATGATACAGATTTGGCTCCGCCTTACCCAAAACAGTAACAACAAAAAATGCTTTTTCTGCTTTCCCTGCTGCTACTGCATAGTTCGCTTGATTGATTTGAACAACTTCACCTTGAACATTTTGTCCGCCTGGCATCGGAATCGTATAATTTTTACCTAACTCAAAATGCCTGCCATTAACGTCAACCTCTTTTAGAGCCCCTTCCAAGTTTAACCCCGATGCTTTGACTTGGTCCCTGGATAAACTGTACGGCTTTTCCATTAATATTCTCATTTGCTCATCGACGCGCATATACCTACTATATGCCGGTAAACGGAGATCCTTGATGAGCGCAGTATACTGAGCGTATACCTTTTCCTTTTTCAAAGGCGGCAAGTAAATCACGGCTTCAATCATTTCGCCAATAATAGCCTGGATGACCTCCGTTGAGGCTCTCATTCTTTCGATCTGATAATTCTCAGGATTTGGCAGGTTCTCTATTTCTTCCAATCGTTTAATGCGGCTATTGAAGGTGGTTTTTTTCATGTCAGCGCTAATAAAATCGTACTCCTGCAAACGGTTTCGAAGCTCCGCCGCTGTCATGGCTTTAGAGGGCTGCAATTTTTCATAGGCTTGCTTGATCCAGTTCGACAAGTCTGTAATCCTCTGCCGGTCTGCTTCGTCCGGCCTATCTTCCGGAACATACCTGGCCGCTAATCGATCATGGGCATCTTTAATGACTTGTGGGCTAGCGTTTTGATCGACCCCCAAAGCTTGATGATACTTTCCTTCCCGATAATCCATCCTTATTTGATGATAATCAAGCGTTTCCTCTAACAGGTCAATGTCGGTAGACTTAATGGTGGTGTCTGTTATTGCCCTCTCCCGGAACTGGGCAATCTTCTGCCTGGCTTGCACATATGAACCCGAATTCACCCCCACCATCAGCACCTGACTGAACTCCTGCCATAGGGGGCTTGCAGCAGCCCGGTCAGTTGCCCCAGAATAAGCAATGTGCTGATAAATTCGTTTTAATACGTCAATAGCTTCCTGATTACTACTTACCATTATAAATGGTTTAATAATGGTTTCAGAGGCCACCTGCTCATTTGTCCGCACAGTGATTTTATCCGATGAATTTTTCACGGCTCGACTCAATACAAAATTGTCATCCAAACCTTTTTCCCGCTCCACCAAAACAATTACTCCCTCCTTGGTCCGAGCGGGAGTAAACGTTGTTCCTAGTACTGCAAATATATATTCCTTGGTCACTTGGTCCCTGCCAATTGCCAGCTCGTCGCCTTCCTCAATTAATAAGCTATCTCCTTGGGAAAACCCTCCGTTTGGCTTCCTAAGGAGAACAGCTTGAATATCTCGACCCGCCACCTTGATATCCCAAATCCTTGAAGCTCCTATTTGGGTGGTTGATCCTCTCAGTTTAAATTCAAATGTCCCATTCCCCCACACTACGTTGATCCCCTGACTTAACTCTTCCATTTGTGATTTTGAATACATAACTTCTTTGGACATTGTCTGCTTTGGCGATGTGCTGGGGGTTGCTACTCTCTCAACAACTTCGCCTCCCAACCTCTTTATTTGTTCGTCCACATGACTAATTAAACCCTGTCGGTCTAATTGGACATCATTAGAACTACGGGCCAAGGCATCAAATTCAATTCCGTCTCCGGTGAGCTTAAGGTGACCTGCGTCATCATCATCCACGTCGATTCCAAAAATTCTATTATCAATATTTAACAAGTGATTATGATGATCATGGCCGACCACAATGCCATTGACTTCTAATTGAGCCAGAAAGTTATCGAGTTTTGCTTTATTTACTTGCGGCTTACGATCTAATATTTCAAAATTCACACCTGCTTGTTTGAAAACTGCTTCATTTCCCAGCAGCATGTCCGCCCAATTCTGCTCAATTTGCTGTCTAATTTCCGAGGGCTCAATAGTAATCCCTTGTTGTTGCACCTGCAGGCTAATCAATTGATTTAACAGACCAAATAATTTCTCTTTATTGGGAGCATCAATGCGCAACCGGTCCTCCGCGCGGTTATTGACAACTTTGCCTATCCACGCGTTGCTCCGAACCCAAAACAAAGGGCTGGCTTTTTTAAAAAACTGAGCCATCTTGGCTTGATTTTGTTGTTGATGAATAAATTCCGGATCCTTTAAGGCGCTCTCTTGAATCTGCTTCCATTCATTGGACAAAACATTTACCTCTTGTCGAGAGAAACGCGGGTTACCATTATCATCCATAGGGATTCCGGCATGGACGTGAAGGAATCCGAATTCGTCCACATGGGTCAATTCGAAATTCTTAACCATAAATAAAGCCAGTTCTCTGACATTTAATCCGGCTCTCTTAAATTGATCGACGAGCTCCCTCCCGCCTTGAGCCCGCCATTGAGACGCAGCCTCATTATCATTCAATAAAATGGCCTGGGCCACCCAAACGTCATGGTTCCCCCATAAAAACCTCACCGAAATATTGGGATTACTTGCTTCAATCCGTTTCAATTCTTGAAATATCTCAAAAACTCTCACATTGCTTGGACCACGATCGAATGCGTCCCCATGGCCAATAATCTTTAATGAACGTCCTTCTTTCGCAGCTTGACGAGCATTAATTAAAATCCGCTCCAAATCTTCCGCTTTTCCATGTTTATCACCAAAATTGATGACTTCCGGAAGCCGGTTCTGGCGAATTTGCGCATCCAGCCTTTGTAACCCACGTACTTTTTCTTGTGCCAATGATCCGGGAATTTTGATGCCAGGCCTGTCGGTTGGAATTTTCCTCTCGGGGGGACTACGTTTAGTAGCCAACTCACGGAGGGCTTGATGGATGGGATTGTAGTCAGCTCCTCGGCCAGCCGATTGGATCAATGCTTCTGTATTTGCAAATGAAAATTCGCCTAATCTTCCTAAAGTGTCCTTAATTTTTTCATCCGGCATAGGTCCAGATTGCCTTAATATCTGCGGATCGTCGTTTATGGACGCTGCCAATAATTTTAATGTTCGGTGAAATTTCGCTGCATCGGTTTGGATATTTGTTAAATGGGCCCTCAGATCTTCTACACCTAAATTATTGTTCCCATTTGTAGAGACAACCTCTGCATCCGTAGCAGCTAAGTTCTTTAAGGTTCTTATAATCGGATCGTAATCTTGAGCCCGTCCTGCAGCTTGAACGATGGTATCCATGTTGTTTAATGGAATACCATTTAATCTGCCCAAAGTATTCGTTATTTGGTTCGCGGGCATTTGCCCGGGTTGCCTAAGAATGCCCGGATTATTGTCTCTGGCAGCGACGATGAGCTTAAGAGTCCGATGGAACTCGGTCAAGTCCGATTGCTGAATGAGGGTAGCAACATGATTTCGTAGCTTAGTTTCTTCGATCATGGCAGCATCTGCGGTACGGGCGGCGTCCGAGTCGGTTGTCAAAGCTATGGCGGCGTAGTCCATAGCGTCTATGGAAGGCGCCGTGCGTTGTATGTCGAAGATTTCCGCTGGCTCCAGGAAGCCCACTGTTGTCGGGTCAATAATGGTCACCACTGCCTGCGCTTTATCCCGCCCCTCGACTTTTACCTTCATGGCTCTATCAAATGGATGGTATCCACCCGCAAAATACTTTCTGGGGATGGTCTGTTTGCTGTACTGGTCAAAATCGTCTTTAATATAGTTGTAGACACCCTTTTTAAAGGCGGCCAAATATTTCTGGTAAATTTCTTCATTGGTCTTGGGGTCTGGTTGGTTAACACCGCTGGTCTTTGACTTATCCGCATACACCTGCCCCAGCAAAGACGCGCGCAGGGCTTTTTTGTACCAAGTAGCTAAGATCATGCCGCTAAAAATCTGGCGCAGTTGAGAAAAATTTTTGCCTTCGTTGACTTCTTTTTCTATCTCGGGCAGGATCACTTCCCGGACGATTTTCGACGTCACATTGCTCACCTTAGCCACGTCTCTGGTTTCCATTTGATCGGTGCCCATGGTGGGGTTGACGGCATTGCGCTGCAGGGACAGGTAATCTTCCTCGAGCATCACGTTTAAGTGGCTCTTTAAAATGTAGGCGGTGTTGCCGCTCTCGTACACAATGGCCTCGTCCGGTACGATCCATACTTTATTAAAGGTGGTGACCGGAATGCTGGTGGTGCCGTATTCCTGGTAGGCCCTCTGGTAGACCTTGTCCCAAAAACTTTTGCCAAATCCGGACTCGGGATACATCAAGGAGGAGGTGATTTGTTTAAGCAAATAATCCTGGGCCAAAAGGTCACGGCCCATTTCGGTCTTGCCGAAATTATCATCGATGATGCGGCCTTTTTCATAGGGAGAAAGGTTGACCCACTGGTCTTTGTCGGCGATGGTCAGCGACGCCAAAAAATATTTGACCAGTTTGTTGTATTCGGTTTTTTTCTGCTCAGGATCCAAATTGCCGTCGCCTTTGTGGATCAAAAAATCGAACTCTAAGGCATTGTCCGGATGAATGGTCAAGCCTTTAAGATGCGATGGGATGAAACCAGGACTTAACTGAACTTTGCTGCCCGGGTTGGGCATGGGAGGAACCACAATTTCGCCGGCCACGGACACAGGAACAGCAAAAGACGTGGCCACAAAACAGACAATGACGAGTCCAACAAATAAATTTTTCATTTAAATGAAGTATATACTATAGGGAGAAAAAAATCAAGGCTGGTCCGGGAAACCCTTACTCAGCGCCAGTCTTACGTTGGAAGAGTTTCCGCAAGCCGCCGGTTGGCTTTGGCGCGGCCTTGGTGGTGGTTTTCACCTCGGCCTTGGAAGCCCCTTCTGCCCCATGGGGATGGGTATGTGCAGCATCCTTAGGTTTGGCTTCGGCATGGGGTTTGGTTTCTGCTTCGGTCTTGACACGTTTAAGACCGGTAACAATCACCCTGCTTTTCTCGGTCAATTCCAGGAAGGACATGGAGGCATTATCGCCATCTCGTCTGACAAATGGGATGATGCGGGTGTATCCGCCGGGACGGGTCTTAAACCGCGGGGCGGTCTCCCGGAACAGCCGGGAAACCACATCGTGGTCGCACAATATCGCAAAGGCCCGGCGGCGCGCTGCCAGGGTGTCTTTTTTGCCTAAAGTGATCAGTTTCTCGACCAACCGGCGGGCCTCCTTGGCTTTGGCACTGGTGGTGCAAATCCGCTCTTGAATGAGGGTTGCTTTGGCCAAGTCGCGCAAGGTGGCTTTGCGTAAAGTCTGATTGCGGCTTAAACGATTTCCGGAATGGCGATGTCTCATAGGATTACTGT
>JAKFXC010000036.1 GCA_021731625.1 Candidatus Omnitrophota bacterium | reverse complement strand
CAAAAATTTTTCGAACCCAGAGCAAGGGTATAAACGAAAGCCCCCAGTAATTAATGTGTATGACTTTAAGGCCTGCATCTTCGATGGTCCTTTCCATCAGGGCTTTGTCATACCGGCGTAGGTGGCCCACGAATTTGTCGTAATTGCTATACAATGAACTCAATGCGGGCATATTGAAAAAAACATAGCCGCCTGGTTTCAAATGATACAGCGAAGCATCCAAAAAGGCCTGCACGTGCTCGATATGCTCAATCACATCATAAAGCAGGATAAAATCGTAATACTCTTTAAAAAAATGCTGCCGTTCGAAAATATTATATAAATAGGCATCACCCCGGCAAGCCGGGTTGCTTTTTAAAGAGGCGAGATCCAGATCCGCCCCGTCGATCGACCAATTGGTATGCTGCTCGATTTGAGAACGCAGGACCCCATGGCCACAGCCGATTTCCAGCCCTCGGAGTGGATGCTTAACGGGAATATTATTGAGGCGGAATTGTTTCAGGAGTGCGAACAGCCGACCCTGCATCCAAAAATGAGAGTCCTGGGCCAGTTCATACCAACTGGAAATAAAGGCGGCTTCACTTTTTGGCGAGAGGATTTTGACGTCGGAAGGGGTCATAAAAGACCTAATTTTTCGTCCACCAAGAATATGGGCCGGTTTTTGACTTCGTCAAAAATGTCGCCAATGTATTCACCGATGATCCCCAAAACAAAGAGATTCAACCCCCCAAAGAACATGATCAAAAATGCCGTTGAGGTCCAACCCAACAGGTCAATGCCGATCGTAAATTTCATGACCAAGATTGCGATGCCGCCTAAGAATGCCAATACCGAAATCACCACACCGGAAATGGAAATCACCCGCAACGGGATCTTGGAAAATGAGATCGACGCATTCAAGGCCAGCATAAAGAGTTTAAACAAAGAATATTTGGGTTTGCCGGACAGCCGGCGCTGGCGTTCATATTCAAAGGCGGTCTGCCGTCCCCCATGCCAGCTGCGCAGGCCGCGGATGAACGGGCGTTTTTCACTGCGCTCGGCGATAAAATTGGCAACGCTCCTGGAGAACACGGAAAAATCGCCGGAATCCAACGGCACCTTAAAAGGCACAATCAAACGGTAAAAACGGTAAAACGTGGCATAGGCCAAACGCTTAAAAATATGTTCCTTTCGTTTGCGTCTGACCGCGTACACAACATCATACCCGCTCTCACATTTTTTAAAAAGCTCAGGCAACAGTTCCGGAGGATCTTGCCCATCCGCGTCCAATACGGCCACATAATGGCCTTTGGCATGCTTGATACCGGCAAAAACGCCCACTTGATGCCCAAAATTCCTTAAAAAGCGCAAACCCTTGATTTCCGGGTTGGAACGATTTAATTCCTGAATGATGGTCCACGTCGAGTCGGTGCTACAATCGTCCACACAAATGATTTCGTAGGATTGCCCCAGGGGGTTTAAACTGTCCAGAGTGCGCTGGATCACTTCCTTAAGGCAGGTTTCTTCATTAAAGATGGGGTAAATGATGGAGTACTGCGGCAGATTGTCTTTATGATCGTCGTCCATAGAACGGCTCCAGTATATAACAAAAACAACGAACGTCAAAGAATACATTGATTTTACAAAATTTTATGTTATTTTAAAACTTCAATCAGGAGAAAAATTATGAAACGTGTTGGCATCCTTACATCCGGCGGTGACTGCGGCGGTTTAAACGGCGTTATCAAAGGGGCCGCGTCCATGGCCCATTCCATGGGCGCTTCCTGTTTTGTCATCCCCAACGGCTATGCCGGGCTCTACAATTTAATCGAATTCGACAAAATCACTGAACTCACCGAGCTGCGGATCGACCAGATTGACGCCAATCTGGCCGGCTCTGAAGCTGGCCATTCCCGGGTCAAAATCAAAAAAATCGATGATCCAAATAAATACAAACGCATCAAAGAAGGCATGGCCAAATTCAAATTGGAAGGCCTGATCATCTCCGGTGGCGACGATTCCGGCAGCGTCATGGTGGATTTAAACGAACACGGGATCAAATGCGTGCATGCCCCCAAAACCATGGACATGGACCTGCAGACGTATTCCGTCGGGGCTGATTCCACCATGAACCGCATTGCCGCATTCTTAGAAGATTTAAAGACCACGGCATACACCCATAACCGGGTGCTGGTGCTGGAAGTGTTCGGCCGTTATGCTGGCCATACGGCCCTGCGCGGCGGGATTGCCGCGGATGCCGATGCCATTATCATTCCGGAAATCCCCTGCGATTTCGATATCCTCTACGCCCACATGAAACAACGGTACTTTAGCCGCATCAATAACAGCGATGTGCGTCGGGGTGCGTACATGATCGTCGTTGCCGAAGGCATCCGGGACGCCAGCGGCACCGAGATCGTGGATGAGCATGCACCCGTCGATGCTTTTGGCCATAAGAAATTGGCCGGTGCCTCGGACTATGTCAGCCGCCAATTGACCAAGCGCTTGAAAGCCGACTCTTCCATCCCAGTGCTCATGAAAAAAACCGGCATGTTTGTGCAAGGGATCAATGAGATTCCGGAAGTGCGCAGCGTGACCCCAGGCCATTTGGTGCGCGGCGGGCATTCGTCGGCGTATGACGTCAATTTTGGCAAGGAAGTCGGGGCCGGCGCCTTTATCCTCTTAAACCGAGGACTGACCGGCGTTACGGTGGCAGGGATCAGCAGCGGGAAGGTGCGTTACATCGACACAAAAGACGCCATCAAACAACGTTATGTGGACCGCAATCAAGTGGCCATTTATGAAGCCCAGGGCATTTGTTTTGGCCGCAAACCCGGCAAAATCAACACCACTCCCCGCAAATTGACCGGACAAGTCGAACGCTTGTTTTAATTTTTGGGGTGTTTGCGTTTATACAGCACCGTTCTATTCTCTTTTCTTAGCGGTTCAAAATCGTCTAAAAGCTTTTGTTGCCGTTCCTGCACCGCCCGCGGATTTTGTTTGAGCCGGGCCTGGTACCACACATCATTAAAATCGATCAAACAAAAATCCACACTCGCCGGCAAATGGAAGGTCTTGCCGGTGTAGAGCTCCGAACGGCGCATTTTTTGAGGATTTTGATACGCATCATCATAGATCATATGGAAAGAATAGAGCTGCGCCCTGGTGGCTAACGGCGCCAGAAATCGAAAACTGGCGAGCACCCCGGCATCTTTTGGAATACTTTCAATCATCTGCCACTCCTTCGCGGCTCCCCGCAAATACCCCAAATTCCAGCGCGCCTTAAACTCCGGCCATAGCGGTTTTAAACTTAAGGTCAACATTCCATACAGCAATACTCCCACAATGGTCCTCGAAAGAACCGGGGCTGGCAGACATTTCCTGAACTTAAACAGGGTGTGGACCAGCGCAACGAAAATGAACGGAATCATGGTGGGACCGTAATGGTAAAAAATGGTATGTTCCGGCGGGTGCGCCGACAAGCAATGCTGCAGCAGCAGCGGTGCCATAAACAGAAGCGCCAGCGGCGAGATCAGTGCCAAGATCAGCAGCACATCAAACAACTCATAAATAAATTTACCGCTAAGACAAAACAAAGACAAAACTTCACCGGGCCTCAAGATAGGGCTCAAAATGATGTCCAAGGTGCTGTTTCCCAACCGAGGGTAACGCACGGTAAATGAGTGCTGATTCAAATTGCGAAAAAAAGGCACAAACGTAAAACTCAGGAAGAAGAACAACAACAAGACAAAAAGACTAAAACAGATCAAAACCCGCCGGTCTTTGGGGGCGGCGACGCAGGCCCCGTACGCCGCAAACATAAACGCCACCAGGCACATGTTTTCTTTAATGAGCATTAAAATGGCCAGCCATAGAATAAAGTCCGGCCAACGACGGTCCCTGAGACTTAAAAACACCAAAAACAAAATCGGCGGGGCAAACGCTTCAGGATTAAACTCGTAAATGAGGCCGAAGATATTGGCAGGAAATAAAAAATACAAAACCAAAATGAGCAGCGCCGTGCCCCCCTCCAGCTTGTCACGCGCGTAGCCGTATAATAAATACCCGGCGACGATAAAGGCCGCCAATTTCAGAAACAACAAGGTGAGGGGTGATTGAAAAAAATAAAAAACCGGCAGGACCCAATAAGTCAGAAAATACGCGTGGTCACCAAAATAATTAATGCCCACCAGCGACACATACTGGCTGCCGTGGACCAATTTCCAGGCCGCCTGGGTAAAAAAAGCCAGGTCCAGTCGTAAAAACCCAGCCCATAATATTTCAACAGTAAAACACCCCAAAAAATAAGGGCAAAGCCGGTGCAGATGGCCAAGGCGCGGACATTGTTAATATCGAGGGCCTTAAACATGCGGTATTTGCTCAATGATATCGGTTGCAATCATACCAAACTTAGACGTCTGGGCGGCAGCCAAATCCCCGGCTTTGCCGTGCATGTAGGCCCCAAACGTGGCTGCCTCGAGCGCCTCCACTCCCTGCCCCAGCAACGCCGCGATGATGCCGGTCAAGACATCGCCGCTGCCGGCGGTTGCCATGCCGGCATTGCCCGTGCGGTTGACAAATACTTTTCCTTCCGGGGAAGCAATCAGAGTCCGGTTTCCTTTTAAAAGCAAGACACAATGGTATTTTTGGGCAAACGCGGCGGCAATCTTTTCACGATTGTTGATAATTTTGGCTAACCCGTATCCGGTCAAACGTGCCATTTCTTTAATATGCGGAGTCAACACTTTAACGGCCTTAGCTTCAAGCAGCAGCTGTGCCTTTCCCTCCAAGGCATTTAATCCCCCGGCATCCAGCACCAAAGGCTTAGGGCATTGGCGGACCAGGTCTAGGACCAGCCTCCGCGTTCCAGCAGAGTCGCCAATGCCCGGGCCAATCGCAAACACATCCATTTTAGAGAATAATTTTTTGATCGTAGCTATGGAGCGATAGGCAAAAGCCCCCTGAGTCTGTGGCAAAGGCAAGGTCATGATGACCGGCGAAATTCTTTTCTGCAGTGCGGCATTGAGACGCTCAGGGACACCGCAGGTGACTAGACCAGCGCCGGTGCGCATGGCAGCCAGCGCCACCAACGCTGAGGCCCCCAGCATAGGGGCAGAGCCGGCCAAGACAAAAACATGGCCAAAATTCTGCTTGTACACATCTGCCTTATTCCGTAACAATGGCTTGGGCCACCGCATAATCTTTGGAATGGGAAATGGTTAGGAGGATGTTATTTTGAAACCCATTTTTGCGGTAGGTGCATTCCGGCCGGCCGGCGGGGCTGTTTTGAATCTCAATGTCTTTCCAGGAGGCCTGGCCCTCGCCGAGGGCTTTAAAAATCGCCTCCTTGGCGGCAAAACGGCCGGCATAGTGTGGGTAGGGAAATTTGTATTTTTTGGCCCAACGGATTTCCTCAGGGGTAAACACGTGGTTGAGAAAATCTTCTCCCCAGCGTTCAATGGCCTTTTGTAGCCGTCCGATCTCAATGATGTCCACGCCAATGCCTAAAATCATAAGAGCAGCCGCATTTCCTTTACCGCCGCCGACAAACCCACAAACACCGCCCGGGCGATGATGGCGTGACCGATATTTAATTCCGCAATGCCCTCGATGCGAGCGATCGGCCTGACATTGTCATAATTGAGCCCATGGCCGGCATTGACACTTAACCCTAAGCTTTGCGCAAACGCGCACATCGACGCCAGCTGCTGGAAATCCTGGCTGCGCTCACGCCGGATGCACGCCGCGGCATAGGCCCCGGTGTGCAGCTCGATGGCATCCACTCCTAAATCGGCGCTGGTCTGGATCGCTTCTCTCTCCGGCGCAATAAACAAACTGACTTGAATGCCATTTCGTTTAAGCAGATTACACACCTCGGCGATGCGCCCCTTGTGCTGCAGAACATCCAATCCTCCCTCGGTGGTGACCTCTTCCCGCCGTTCCGGGACAATGGTGGCCATGTCCGGTTTGATGTTGCAGGCAATGTCCACAATCCCAGTATTCAAAGACATTTCCAAATTAAGCCGCGTCTTAACGATATTGCGCAGCACCATGAGGTCATGGTCCTGGATATGCCGGCGGTCTTCGCGCAAGTGGACCACAAGGCTGTCCGCCCCGGACTGCTCGCATACGATGGCGGCTAAAACGGGATCTGGGTCGTCTTCCCGTCTGGCCTGGCGCAACGTTGCCACATGGTCAATATTCACCCCTAATTTAGGCATCAGTTCCCCTTGACATAAAACCAGGTGATGATCGCCAAAAACAGCGCAATCAATTTCAGCATCCAGTTGCGTTTCAACCATTGGTTCATATTTTCTTCTTTGCCTTCTGGGGTGCGATCAAATCTTTGAGCAGGTGGCCAAAATGCTCCGCATTATTGACGATAATAAACCTGCCTTGGAAGGCCAGGGCCACACCCCCGGTCTGTTCCGAGACCAAAATCACCACCGCATCGGTCTGCTCGCTTAAGCCCAGGGCGGCCCGATGGCGGGTGCCAACGGTTTTATCCACCGACGGATTTTCGGATAAAGGAAACAGGCAGGAAGAGGCCACAATGCGCTCTCCCCGCACGATCACCCCCCCATCATGCAAAGGCGAAACATTGGCAAACAAGCTCTGCAGCAGGGGGGAAGAAATCTTGGCATCCAATGACACGCCGCTTTCGACGTAAGGGTTGAGTTTGGTCTCCCGTTCCAAAGCAATCAGGCATCCGTTTCGCTGTTTGGCCAATTTATACACGGCGTCGGCAATCTCTTCGAGCAGCGATTGCATTTCCATTTCGCCGAGGGAAACACTAAACAAATGCTGCTGCCCCAGGCGGGCGAGTCCGGTGCGCAATTCATGTTGAAAAATAATGACAATGACAATGATCCAAATGGAAAAGAAATTCCGCAACAGCCAGTTTAAAACTTCAAAACCTAAGTATTGGGACAAAAACAAGGCGATGATCAAATAGGTGATGCCGCGCAAGACTTGAAACGCCCGGGTCCCTTCGAAAAACAACAGTACGCGGTAATACACCAGCCATAAAATAAAAACTTCAATCAAAGCCTTGGCATAAGGCCAAATGTTTTCGATTGTCCAAGCGATTGGATTCATTTACCTCGATCCGGAATGGATAATGGCATCAGTCATGCGGGCGATCTGTTTCATAGGACCCACATCATGGACCCGGATGATGTTGGCCCCCCGGACAATGGCCATGGCCACGCTGGCGGCCGTGCCCCAAAGACGCGCTTCGCGCGCCTCGCGTGCATCGACTTCTTGCTCTAAGACTTTCCCGATAAAGGATTTACGCGAAGGTCCCACCAGAATCGGAAACTGCAGCTGCTGCAATCCACTTAAATGGTTTATCAATTGCAAATTCTGCTCTGCGGTCTTGGCAAAGCCAATACCAGGATCCACGATGATTTTATCTTTTTTTATTCCAATCTCCAAGCAAAATTCAATGCTTGTTTTGAGTTCCTCGGTAATGCTTTTAATGACATCCCGGTACCGGGTTTTTCGCTGCATGGTGCGCGGTGTACCACGCATATGCATGAGCACGATGGCGGCGTGATAATTGCGGACCATAGTCAGCAAATGTTTGTCCGGGCTCACGCCCATGATCAAGTTAATCATACTGGCACCTTGATCCAGGGCGGCCTGGGCCACCTGTGGTTTATATGTGTCTACCGAAATGGGAACGGGGCATCGGGGGACTAACAGTCGCAGCAGCGGGACCAACCGTCGCGTTTCTTCGGCAACGGCAATGCGGCGGGCCCCAGGGCGGCTAGACTCTGCTCCTAAATCCAAGACGTCCGCTCCTTGTTTGATCAAGGCGCGGGCATAGCGGGCGTGATCGGCGGGTTTGTGGGACAGCAACAATTGCCCGTCGCGACTAAATGAATCCGGGGTGATGTTGACGATCCCCATGAGTAATGTCTGTTTTCCTACAGCAAGGGTAAAACGCCCGGCACGGACACAGACATTAGGAGGAGGCATCGGTGTGGAGATTGACTTTATGCTCGGGGATGTTTAAAAGCACCCGGGCCTCTTCAATATCCATAGTCTCTTTTTCAATCAAACGTTTGGCCAAAAGATCAAGTTTGTCCCGGTGGTCGGACAATAATTTTTTGGCGCGGTTATAGGCCTCATGCACCAACCCGTGCACTTCCTCATCAATCTTGCGGGCCGTCTCTTCACTGTAATTTTTTTCTTCGAAAAGGTCTCGCCCCAAAAACATCGGGTGATGCTGGTTGCCGAAAGCCAGTTTATCTAACTTGTCGCTCATTCCATACGAACAGACCATACTACGGGCGATTTGCGAGACCTTTTGCAAATCATTGGAGACTCCCGTGGTGGTGTCCCCCATGTGGATTTCCTCCCCCACCATGCCGCCTAAGAGCACCGTCATGATGCCTTTCAGCTCTTTCTTAGACATGTAATGTTTGTCTTCCGTAGGGGGGGTCAATGTGTATCCGCCGGCCATGCCGCGCGGGATAATGGAGACTTTGGTAAAGGAGTCCACCTCCTCCATAAGGATGGATAACATGGCATGCCCAGCTTCATGATAAGCCGTCATTTCCTTCTCTTTCTTAGAGGTGGTGCGGCTCTTTTTCTCCGGGCCCATGGTGACGCGCTCCACAGCGGCCAACATTTCCTCCATACCGACTTTGTCTTTATTGCGCCGCGCGGCCAACAAGGCAGCCTCGTTGCACACATTGGCCAAATCGGCCCCGGAAAAATACACCGTCTGCTGAGCAATCTTCCGCAGGTTCACATCTTCCCCCAGCTTGATGTGTTTGCTGTGGACTTTCAGGATCCCTTCTCGACCGAGGATGTCCGGCAAACCCACCACAATCTGGCGATCAAAACGGCCCGGGCGTAGTAATGCCGGATCCAAGGTGTCCGGACGATTGGTGGCGGCAATGAGGATCAAACCGCTGACGGTGTTAAACCCGTCCATCTCAACTAGCAAAGCATTGAGCGTTTGTTCGCGCTCATCGTTGCCGCCGCCGATGCCGGCAAACCGCTGCCGGCCCACCGCGTCGATTTCATCGATAAAAATGATGCATCCTTTGCCGGATTTCTTGGCCGCGCTGCGCCCCTGCTCAAATAAATCGCGCACCCGCGAGGCGCCGATCCCGACGAACATTTCCACAAAGTCCGAACCGCTTAAGGAATAAAACGGCACCCCTGCTTCACCCGCCACGGCTTTGGCGAGCAAAGTCTTGCCCGTGCCCGGAGGCCCGACGAGCAAAACCCCTTTGGGAATTTTTCCCCCCAGGCGTTCGAATTTTTTGGGGTCCCTTAAAAACTCAATGACTTCCTGCAATTCTTCTTTGGCCTCGTCCACCCCGGCCACATCGTTAAAGGTGACTTTACCCCCGCCGGTCATCTGGGCCCGGGATTTGCCAAAAGCCCATATTTTATTGCCCATTTGGGAACCGCGGTAGGACACAAACCAAATCAGCATGAACACGCCTACAAAAGGCAACAGCTGGAAGAACAGCGTGCTCCAGAAGAGTTCCGCGGGCACCACGGAAAAATCCACCACGTTGTCCCGCATCAATTTCACCAAATCCTCGTCACGCTGCGGAATGTTTAGCTTAAAATCCGTTCCATCTGCCAACACCCCCTTGACCGTGTAATCCGGGCCTTCGGTCAGCTCCACCTTTTTGATCCGGGGGTTTTCCTTGTTCTCCTTGAGCAAGGTATAAAATTCACTGTAGGAATAAGGTTTAACTTTAAGGGCGTACTTGTTTTCCTGCTGAAACATGAGCATCAAGAAGATAACGCTTAAAACCACCCAAAACAACAGGTTCCCATTGGGTGGTTTATTGTTGGTGCCGCGCTTGGGCGACGCATTGCTCGGTTGAGGCATTTTTTTCTCCAGTCTGTTTCTTCAAATCTATTTTTTACCGACAACTTCTCGATTCGATTTCACGCCATTGGCGTAAGTGTCGATGTACGCCAAATCGCCGTCTTTTTTAAACAAGCGGACATTGCCCTCCAGCTGGCCGTCCACATACCGCTCCTCGGTCATTAACTCGCCGGAGTTATAATAAGATTTGCTGGGACCATTCTCTTTGCCGTTTTCCATTTGCCACTCCTGCTTGAGGGTGCCGGTGGCATAAAACTCCTTCATGGTCCCGCTCTTTAACCCGTTTTTAAAATTGACCATCATCCACAAGAAACCTTCTTGCCCGAATTCCTTGGCTTCCCCGTCCTTAAGGTCATTTTTATAATTCCATTCGACCCATATTTTGCCATTTTCTCGATAGTCCCTGCAAAGGCCGTCTTTTTTGCCAGTTTCATAATGGCACTCGCTCTTTAAAGCGCCGTCGGCCCAGAATTCCCGCACCAGGCCGTTGAACTGATTGTTTTTATAGACCGCTTCCACCAAAAGTTTTCCATCCGGATTGAACTTTTTATTGAGCCCCTCGATGTTTCCCTCTTTAAAATTCATTTCCCATTCAATTTGCCCGTTACTGTGATAGGTCTTGGCGGGGCCATCCTTTTGGTCCAGTTTATAGTTCCAAACCGCATAGATAGAGCCGTCCTCGGCATATTCTTTGGCAATGCCTTCCATGTGGTCATCTTCGTAATTGATTTCACTCTTTAAATCCCCATTCTCCTTATATTCGCGGCTTAGACCGGACAATTTGCCGCTTTTAAAATTCATGGCCATTTTTAAATTGCCGTTGGGATAAAAATACTGGTTGAGTCCTTCCAGCGCATCATTCTTAAAACTTTCCAGACTTTTTAAAACCTCGTTGGGAAAATATTCCCTAGCCGTGCCGTGCAATAAGCCGTTGCTGTAATTTTTCTCAAAGAACAAAGAGCCGTCTTCGTAATACGATTTCATGGTGCCGTTTAACTGCCCGTCTTTATACGACCCCACGCTCAGTAAATTCCCGTTAGGATAATATTCCCGGAACGGGCCGATTAGCTTGCCGTTGCGGTAGGTCTTTTCCGATTTGGGCGCCCCGTTCTCAAACGATTCTTTGACCACCCCATCGGAAATTTTCTCTTGGGCAAAAGCGACAACGGTGGTGGCACACAACGCGGCGAGTAAAGAAAAAAACAGTCGGTTCATAAATATATTTCTAGATAACGGTTGCTGCGCTTAAGGTTGACGGATTGTGGCCAGTGCACCCGTGCTCCCACGGGACGATACTCGAGCAAATCTTCCGCCTCTTTGATATTGGCCAAGGTAATTTGCTGCATCCCCCCGGTCAACTGTTCAAACGCGTAACGCAGCAATAAACGCCTCACGGCCGGGGGTTTTTCCTGCAAGAAATTAAACCTTATTTTAACCTTTCCTTTCGATATGACAACACTTTCTTTTACGCCCTTGAAAGCCGCTGTTTTCAAAAATTCGTAATCTTCGGTAGTTGTATTGGCCAAATCCGCCAAAGTGCTGACAATATTAGGATTGTAATTTCTTGCCAGCAACGGCAATAGCTGCAGGCGAATTTTATTGCGCAGAAATCTATTCTCGGTATTGCTCTCATCGGTGCAAAATTTTAGGTTTTGCCGGTGGGCATAGGTTTCGACCTCCGCCCGGGTGGTAGTAATTAAAGGCCTGATCACGTCCATGCCCATGATGCGCCGTTTAGGCAAAATCCCCCGCAAGCCGTACATGCCGCTGCCGCGGATGATCCTCATGAGCACGGTCTCGGCCAGGTCATTGCGGGTGTGGGCCAAAACCAGTGCATCGGCTTGTACCTGCTTGATCGACTTAACAAAAAATTCAAAGCGCCATTGGCGGCATTGGTCTTCTGAAAATGGACCTCTGCCTTTGGGCTTACGACACCCGACGATGTGAGGAATATTGAGCCGCTTGGCCAGTGCCTCAACGCATGTCTGGTCCCGGCCGGACGTTTTTCTCAATTTATGGTTAAAATGGGCGATGTGCAGCGACAGCGACAAATCGTGGCGCAATCGATTGAAAAGATCAGCCATCACCACCGAATCCGCTCCCCCGGAAACCCCCAGCAGCAAAGTTGATCCTGGCGCCAACAAGTGCTGGCTGCGGATAAAGCCCGAAACCTTGTCTTTAAGGTCCATGAGGTTATTTGCTTAAAAAACCGCGCTGTTCCTGCCTGCCTTCTTGGTACGCGGCGCGCAGTTGATCGGCATATTTCACATTCGGCGGGCGGATTTTTAGATAGACATACCCTTGGCGCAGAAGTTTGGCATTGGCCATGGTGCCGTCAGGGAGAAACACATACGCCTGGCGGTAGCCGTCGTCCATTGACTCCACATCATATTCCAGCTGAACCGTCTTGCCGTCTAGCAAATTTCGGGCGAAAGTAAAGGCCTCTTCTTCTAGGGTCGTGGTGGGCTCCGGCGCGGGTTCGATGACCAATCCATTTTTGTCCCGCTCCACCACCTTCTGCGGAGTCCTGCCAGCTGCGGCGATCCCAATCATTTTGATTCGGCGCCCGTCCTCCAGCACAATGGCATCCGTATTGCTCGCTCTCAAAATCTTGGCCTGCTGCCGGGTTTTGGAAAAATTAAAAAGCTCCTCCGCTGCAGATGCCTGCAAAGGCACAGCCCCCAGAACCAACACACACAGGATCGTCACATCAAGGCTAGATCGATTCAATGGTGAGCACATAGTTGTAGCCGATGACCTTGAGCAAACTAACTTTAAATTTATTTGCCGGCAATTCCCTGACGTGCTTATACCCACCCTTTTTAAGCACCGCATAGGTCTTTTTTTGTGCCTTTAAAAACTGCACCAGTTGCTCCGTCGTGTTTAAAATGGGAATAGGATGAGGACTGAAATAATTGCGCCCGTTGATGTCCAGGACCGCAATCTCCTGCCCGGTGTAATACCTGATCCCCCGCGCATAGGGTTTGGATGCCAACAAGGTAGTTTTTTGACCAGGCGCGTGCGGGACATATTGCGCGGCCTCAAAACTGGAAACATAAGGCAGGACATCCGACTTGGCCATGAATGCCGTCAATAAAAACGCCATCACGACCATGCTTAAGACCCCCAAGGCCCAGGAGAGACGCTGCCGCAGTAAGGCCGAGCACATCAAGGCGGCCATGGCAATGAGCGCCGCGGAGCAAAAATAAACCGGCATGTTGCTGGATAGATATTTTGTGTAGAATGGGTACGCGATCAAGACCCCGACGCCCAGGCACAATAAAGCCGCGGCAGTAATCGCAATCAAATTTCGCATTAATCGGGGCTGCGTTGAATTTAAGGCCTCCACGATAAAGGATCCGGTCAACAAAGCCAGGGCCGGAAACACCGGCAAAATATAGCTGGCCAGCTTGGAATGGGCAGGCACGAAAACTATCAGGACCACCAGCAGCCAACTTAAAAGAAAATATTCAAAACCCAGCAAACCGGTTTTTAATTTTTTATACAAAGCCCACAAGCCGGCGCCCACAAACAAGCTCCACGGAAAAACACCCATGAGTATGGTTAAAGGATAAAAATACCAACGGTCATTGCCCCTGTGCTCTGCCTCCACCAGGCGACGCCAATGGTCATTGTAGAAAAATTCGTGCACAAAGGCCTGGCCGTATGTATCAACCATAAACAAATACCACGGCAGGGCAATCCACAGGCACAGCAAAAACCCGAAGAACATCCATTTGTCAAAAATAAATTGGATTTGCTTCTGGTACAGCAAAAACAATACGACGGTCAACCCGCACACCGTAAATCCTAAAGGCCCCTTGGTAAGTACCGCCAGCCCAGAAAAAATATAAAACCCCAGGATGCCCATGACTTTCTGCTTGGGACTGGAATAGGCGAGGTAAAACGACAACAGCGCGTAAAGGATAAAAACGGTAAATACCATGTCGGTAAAGACGGTTTTGCCCATGCCGATGTATAACCCGCCGGTGCCCAAGACCATCGCCGACCAAAATGCTTTGCGCTCATTCCTAAAGCCCAGCAACCCCAAAGCATACACGGCCAAAACCCCCAAGGAGGCAAACACGGCCGGAAAAAAGCGGGCGCTTTCCGGGGTCATCCCCCCCAGGTCGGTGGCCACCCTTAAAAGCCAGTACGTAAAGATTGGTTTTTCGAATTGCGGCTGGTTGAAAATGTAGGGAACGAACCATTCATTCCTGGCAGCCATTTCTTTGGTTGTCAGGGAGTAAAAAACCTCATCCGGATCGGTCAAAGGGACTAGACTATTGCCCAGAAAAAAGAAAAGATAGCATAAAAATAAAAGCGTGAGTAAACGCTTTACAATGAACCGATCCGGCATGAGGTTTTAAACTTTGCTCCTAATTGCCTTCTTTGACTTTATTAGAACTTTTTGAGAACCAACCGCCGACGGAGCTGATGTCCTCCCCTAAACCTTTGACCGTTCCACATCCTACGGCCGAGATGGCAAAAAATCCGCACAAGATAAGTAAATAAACTTTTTTCATAGACCCTCCTTTTCATAGTATTGCTAGTTAGATAACGTGTTAGTATTTTACAGGAAACATCGCTATAAAGAAAGCAATTAAAGGAGAAGGTTCTGATGAGGGTTTAGAATCGTGCTCTAGAAAGCGGTTTATATATCTTCTCAATGAAGAATCCCCGTAAACAAAAACAAGGCAATTATGGAAATGTCACGATACCACCTCGACTTGTAACAACTCTTCATGTCGATACACGTCTTTAATAACTGTCTAGATTCCTCCTCATTTAGGAATTCAGGTAATCTCCTTGATAATTTAGGCTTCTCAATACCAATAAAAGGGTTATTTGAAAGATAACCCTTCTTGATTAGGAAGTTACAAAATGACCTTAAACCCTGCATGTTGTTAATGAGCGTTCTAGGTGTGTTACCTCTAAGCCTAAGGCTCACGAAATACTTTCGAAGGTTATCGAGTGATAACCTCCACTTCAGAAGACAAGACATTGTGCCTCAAGTATTTAAGGAAGGGCTTTAGGCATCTTTTATACCATTCTATGGTGGCATTTTCTAAGCATCTCTCTAGGAGAGAGTACTCGACGAATTCTTGGAATGAGTCGACGATTTTCATGCTTGGGAGCAAGCGGTGAAAAGCCGATAGGTTGATGGTTTGTTTTCCGAGGAGGTAATCCGACGAGGGGTGCTTGTTTGTTAAAGAAAGTGGCGGGGAGTGGACTTAAACCACCGACCTGTCGGGTATGAACCGATTGCTCTATCAACTGAGCTACCCCGCCAAAATCCGTAAGGGATTTAATTCGTGGAAAAAATCACATACAAGAGCGTAAAGATAATAACCGAAGAGCCGATATAGAAGTCATTATAGTAAATAAAATCCAGCAAACGCTCCGGCACCGTGTAGGCATGGTGCACATTCTCATTGGCCACCTCGCCGCTGCCGCGCACCTGCATGACTTCGGTGCGCTTTAAGCGCAAGAACTGGTCGGCGATGCGGTAGGCCTGGAGCTTGCGGGCCTCGATCAAATCCATGACTTTTTTCTCCGAGACGCCCAGGATCTGGGCAGTTTCTCGGACCGTGATGTATTGCGCACTCATAAATGGCTTATCCTACTCGCCCCGACGCGGCCCATTGTTCGATTTTGCTGCGCTCGAATTTCCATTGCTCGCCTTCACGGACGGCGGGGATCTTTCCCTCGCTGGCCAAACCGATGATAGCGGCATTGTCTATTTCCAAATAGGACGCCAGATCTTCCACGCTTAAGAACTCATCCAACATCTGGCAATGGCCTTGAAAAATCGCCCCCTCCACAATATTTAATTTGGGCGTGGAGATGTCGCCGGTCAAAACCGCGGTCGGCATCATGACCAGCATTTTTCGGGCAATCACATTCCCTTTGACCCTGCCGGCAATCACCACGCTGTCACCATTGATATTGGCTTCCACGGTTGCCGTGTTGCCGATCGTCAGCGTGCCCTTGCTCTCCAGGCGGCCGGTAAAACGGCCATTGATCTTGAGATTCACCGGGTCATTAAAACTTAATTCTCCCTGCATCTGGGCGTTGATTTCCACCACTTTTTCTTCTAATCGTTCGTCTCTGTCCCTGTTGTCTTTACGAATGAACGCCATAGACACCTCCCTGTTTTTCAAAATCTTTGTGTCAATATACCAAACTTACCTTTACCCGTCAATGCAGAGGCCACAACACTTCCCAGGCCCGCAATCATGGCGGCATTGTCCAGGCACAGCGCCAGCGGCGGAAAAAACACTGTTATGCCGGACCTGGCTGCTTGCGCCTGCATCTGTTCGCGCAAGCGGGAGTTGGCCGCCACACCGCCCCCGATCAAAAGAATTTTTATTTTGGAACGCTGGCACGCCAGCAGCGATTTCTCGACTAAACTGCCGACCACGCTCTTCTGAAATGCGCACGCGACTTGGGCAGCAGAAAAATCCTTATCCAATTGATGTTTGCGGACATAGTACAAGACCGCAGTCTTTAACCCGCTAAATGAAAAATCCAAACTGCCCTTTAAATCCGCCTGCGGAAAACGAATCGCAGTGCTAAACACCCCTTTGGCCAGACGGTCGATGATCGGGCCGCCGGGATAACCCAACTTCAAAATCCTGGCAACCTTGTCAAACGCTTCCCCAGCAGCATCATCGCGGGTCTGCCCAATGCTTTCAAATCTCCTAAAATCTTTGATTTTATAAAGGCAGGTGTGCCCGCCGGAAACCACCAGCCCTATGGCGGGAAGCGTTGCCGTCCCCGCCGTCTCCTTTGGCTGCTTCGGCAATTTCAAAAAATTGGCGTATAGATGTGCTTGGACATGGTCGACTTCAATCAAAGGTTTGTTCAAAGCCCGTGACAGGCCCCGGGCAAAACATAAGCCCACCAGCAAGGACCCCATCAGCCCCGGCGAATGCGTCACTGCCAAGGCATCGATATCGTCGAAACCGACTCTGGCCTTATTTAACGCCATCTGCACCACCGGGTATATTAATTCGATTTGCCGTCGGGAGGCAATCTCTGGAATGATCCCCCCGAAGGCGGCATGCTCTTTCAAACTGCTGGCCACCACGTTGGAAAGGACCTTGACGCCGTCGACAACCACGCTGGCGGCAGTTTCATCACAAGAAGTTTCTATACCCAGGACGTTCATCTATTTTTTAAAAGCTCCGTAATGGACACCACATCAAACCCCTCCGCCTCCAGACGAGGGATTTCTTCCTTAAGGATGCGCATGGTGAGCGCCCGGTCATGCCCAATGGCAATGGCATAACCCCGGCTGCGGGCTTTGTCGGCCAGAATCTCAATCTGTTTAAGGATTTTTTCCCGCACATTAATATTGTCTAAAAACACGTCCCTCTGGGCAAAGGCCAGCTGCATCTCCCCCGCCGTTTCGGCGCCGATCGAGTGGTGCGGAGAGGTCATGCTGTCGACGAAAAACAGCTTCCGCTTCTTTAAATGCTTGAATATGAGTTTCATCAGGGGCTTATGTTCCATAGCCTTGGAACCCATGTGATTGTTGACCCCTTGCGCATAAGGCAATTTATTAATGCTGTCTTCAAGCAGCTGCTCCACCCGGGCGGGCCGCATTTTGCTGGTGATCAAATAATCGTCGGGATAACGGTCATTATTAAAATAGGGCTCCAGCGGCAAATGCAGCATGACCACTTTCCCGGCGCTATGGGCGCATTCCGCGATCTCATCGGTGTGCCGTAGATTGGGTAAAACCGCGATGGCCAAAGGCTCCGTAATTTCATTTAAGACTTTGCAATTGGTCATGTTATAGCCCCAATCGTCCAAAACAAAGGCAATTTTTCCAGCGGAGCCGGGAGTTTCCTTCTTAGTGGGCTTGGCGGGTTTTTCGGGAATGACCACCGGCTTAGGTAAAGGCACAGGTGCTGGTTGCACCGGAGCCGGGACGCGTTTCGGGGCCGGCTTAAGCGTTGTCGCAGACGGGGCCGGGGCCTTCTTAAGTAATTGCGAAAGCATCAGGGCCTGAATGCCGATGATCACGCATAAAACAATGATGATGGTTGTTTTGATGTCGTTCGTGGGATCAGGAATCTTCTTGGCTGTTTTAGGCGTCATGCTCAGTTTAATTTTTGGAAGGTGCTGTAGACTTTGATGCCCTTAATGACATTAATGGCGCTTTGCAGCTGGTTGTCTTCGGCGTCTTTTTTCTTTAGCTCCAATTCCTTTTTCTTTTTCTCGCTATCTGGGCCGGCTTCATCGCTGGTTTCCATGTCCGAAAAAATCTTTTCTACGTCTTTGGATTTGTCTTTTTTCTTATCATCCTCTTTCTCTTCTCTGGGCTCAACCCGCTCCACCACCACATCGGGGGTGATGCCGATCCCGTGGATGCAGATCCCCGACGGGGTAAAATATTTGGCCGTGGTCAAACGCAGGCCGGAACCGTCGGGCAAAGGAATGACCGACTGGACAGACCCTTTACCAAAGGACGTGGTGCCCACCGTGACTGCCCGTTTGTTGTCTTTCATGGCGCCGGCAAAAATTTCGCTCGCCGAGGCGCTGCCTTCATTGATTAAGACCGCCAGCGGCAAATCCAAAAATTCTCCGTTGGCATTTTTGGACACCGCCACCGATTCCTGGGACGGATGACGGCCCTTGGTTGACACAATGGTCTTGCCCGTGGGAAGAAAGTCATGGCATATCTTGATCGCCACGCTAAGCAACCCGCCGGGATTATTGCGCAAATCCACAATCAAGCTATCCGCCCCTTGGTCTTTCAATTTTTTAAGCGCGGCATGAAATTCCTTATAAGAATCCTCCCGAAATTCGGTGAGCCGGATATACCCGATGGTCTCATCAATGATATGCGGATCCTTGATGTCGTTGACGTGGATGATCTCCCGGGTCAAGGTGTATTCCTTGATCAGCCCTTCTTTCTCCCGCAAAATCGTGATGTGCACTTTGGTGCCAGGGTCGCCGCGCAATTTTTTGACCGCATCATCGAGGGTAATGTCACGGGTCAAATCCTTTTCGATTTTCACAATGCGGTCGCCGGCTTTGAGGCCCTCCCTCCAAGCTGGGGTGTCTTCAATGGGCGTAATGATCGTGAGCAAGCTGTCCTTGATGGTAATCTCTATCCCTAAGCCGCCGAACTTGCCCTGGGTCTCGGTCTTAAGGTCCTTATAGTCATCGGGGGCCAAAAACTGGCTGTGCGGGTCCAGCGACGCCAGCATCCCCTTGAGTGAACCATAAATCAACTCCTTAGGGGTCTTCTCATCCACATATTCGGACTGGATGGTGGTGAGCGCATAACCGAACAATTCCACTTTGGAATATAGACTTTCCTTGTCGTCTTTTTTGACGTCGGCCTTTTTGACCTCGTTCTTGATGACCTGCGGAACCGCCAACGTGGTGACGGAGAAAAAAAGTAAAAAAACCAGCGCCCAGGATTTTTTAGGCATTGCCGAGTCTCCTTGTAATCAATTCATTTAATTTTTTGGGATTGGCTTTGCCACCCGAGCGCTTCATGGCCTGCCCTACCAAAAACCCGGCCGCGCTGGGTTTGCCGCTTCTAATTTGTTCCATCACCGCCGGATTTTGGGCAATCACCTCATCCACGATGGACAACAGAACAGCATCGTCAGAGACCTGGGCCAAACCCTGGTGTTCAATGATCGACGCGGCGCTTAAACCCTGCTCGAGCATGGCGCTTAAGACTTCTTTGCCTACCAAATTGCTAATTATATTATCTTCAACCTTTTGGATCAATTCCACAAGCGATTTTGGAGTTAATTTTAATTCGCTGATCTTTTGTTTGCGTTCGTGGACCTCTTTGAGTACGGGGCCGCTCATCCAATTGGCCACTTTTTTGGCCTGGGGATACTCCTTGGTAGCCGCCTCAAAAAAATCGGCAATGCTTGGGTCGGCGACCAACACCGACGCGTCATATTCGGACAGGGCATACATGGCCACAAAACGCAATACTTTGGCTTGCGGCAATTCCGGCAGTCCGGCCTGCTGCGCAGCAATGATTTTTTGGTCTATGGTAAATGGCACCAGGTCCGGGTCCGGGAAGTAACGGTAATCATGGGCTTGCTCTTTGGAACGCATGGCAATAGTGGTGTTTTTTTCATCGTTCCACAGCAATGTCTCTTGCTTAATCTTCCCGCCGGAAGTAATGACCTGGACATGCCGCGCCACCTCGTATTCCAATGCCGTTTTGACGGAGCGAAACGAATTCATATTTTTAAGTTCGGTTTTGGTGCCGAGGGTTGTCGCGCCTCTGGGTCTTACCGACACATTGGCATCGCAGCGCAGCGAACCCTTTTCCATATCGCAGTCGGAAACGTCCAAATACTGCAAGGTCAATTTTAAAAGCGTCAAATACTCGTATGCTTCCTGAGGAGAGCGCAGGTCCGGCTCCGTGACGATTTCAATCAGCGGCGTGCCGGTGCGGTTAAAATCCACCACAGAACATCCAGCGGCATTATCATGCATCAGCTTTCCGGCATCCTCTTCCAAGTGGGCCCTTTTAATGCCGATGCGTTTCTCACTGCCTTCCACTTTGATGTTTAAAAACCCGTCTCTGGCAACCGGAAAATCATACTGTGAAATTTGATACCCCTTAGGCAGGTCCGGATAGAAATAATTCTTACGATCAAATTTGATGAACGGATTGATCTGGGCATTGAGCGCCAGCCCGACTTTAATGGCATAGAGCAGAGCATTTTGATTAAGCACCGGCAAGCTGCCCGGCAAACCTAGGCACACCGGGCACACATTGGTATTCGGGGCGCTGCCAAAGACATTCACGCAGCTGCAAAAAATCTTGGTGGCGGTGTTTAGCTGCAAGTGCACTTCCAAGCCTATGACGGTTTCAAAGTCGCTCATAAATTATAAATTGGGCTTTTTGGTATGCCAGGGATTGTTCTGTTCATAGGTGTACGCCGCCCGCAGGATCGTGCCCTCATCTAAAGCCTTCCCCATCAACTGCAAGCCAATGGGCAGTCCACTTTTAGAAAACCCGCAAGGCACCGAGATTGCCGGGATCCCTGCTAAATTCGCTGGAATCGTGTAAATATCAGACAGGTACATCGATATGGGATCGCTGAGTTTCTCTCCCACTCTAAAAGCCACCGTCGGTGCGGTCGGCGTGGCAATCACATCACACGTTTTGAATACTTGCTCGAGATCATTTTTAATAAGCGTCCGCACCTTCTGGCCGCGCAGGTAATAAGCATCATAATAGCCGGAGCTCAGCGCATAGGTGCCGAGCATAATCCGGCGTTTGGCCTCGTCGCCGAATCCGGCACTGCGGGTCTCCTCATATAGATCAATTAAGGCATTACGGCGCAGGTTTTGGGGTTTGACCCGCAGCCCATACCGCACCCCGTCGAAGCGGGCCAAATTTGAGGAGGCCTCGGCAGTGGCCACAATATAATACGTGGCCACAGCATACGGCGTATGTGGCAAGGACACCTCTTTGACCACCGCCCCCAGCTTTTTAAAAAGGTTTAGCGACTCTTCCACCGCGGCGCGCACCTGCGGGTCCAAACCGTCGACGAAAGCTTCTGTGGGGATGCCAATTTTGAGTCCACGCACGTCATTGATTAATGATTTCGTATAATCCGGAACGGCAAGGTTAATTGAGGTAGAATCTCGCTCATCATACCCGGCAATGATGTTTAGCAGCAAAGCGCAATCGGTGACGTCTTTGGTCAAGGGCCCAATTTGATCCAAACTGGACGCAAAAGCGATCAGTCCATAACGCGAAACCCGGCCGTACGTGGGTTTAAGCCCCACAATCCCACAAAACGCGGCTGGCTGCCGGATGGAACCACCGGTGTCGGAACCCAAAGCCCACACGGCTTCATCTGCGGCCACCGACGCGGCAGAACCACCGCTGGAGCCGCCGGGCACGCATTGCAAGTTCCAAGGGTTAAAAGTTGGTCCATAACAAGAAGTTTCGCAGGAAGAACCAAACGCAAACTCATCCATGTTTAAACCGCCGAGGATCACTCCCCCGCTATTTCTAATCTTCTCCACCACGTGCGCATCATACGGGGCCCGAAACCCTTTTAAAATGCGAGAGGAACAGGTGACTTCCTCACCCTTAATGCACAAATTGTCTTTCAATCCGATAGGAATCGGAAAAGCGCCGGGATGGTCAAATTTATGTTTTTGACTGGCCAACCGCACATAAGCCTTGATTTTTCCGTCGAGAGCCTTGATGCGGCCGGCAACGGCCTCATAGGCATCTTGCGGGCTGGCTTGACGGGCTTTAAATTGCTCGAGGAGCGCGTGGGCGGTTAATTGATGCAGGCTCATTCAATGACTAAAGGCACTTTAAAGAAGCCGTCTTTCGCTTCCGGTGCAATGGCGAGGGCGTCCGCGTTGGTTAACGATTTTTTGACCATGTCCAGGCGCAGCACATTGCCCAGCTGCACCGCATGGCTGGTTGGCAGGACATTCTCCACGTCCAGTTTTTGCAATTGCTCGACATAATGCACAATGTCGGCCAGATTTTTGGTAAACCCATCCAATTTCTCCGGCGGCACATGGATGCGCGCCAAGGAAGCAATATACTGGACATCCTCATTGGAAATTGACATAGCCTAAATGATAACATTAAATAGACGTGAAATCAACGGCGTATCCGGTTTCCTAGGTGGGTAAAAACTTGCTGGGAAGCTAGGTCGTTAAAATATCAAGATCTGAGGGCTTTTCAATATTCATAACAGTGGCTTGAGGATCAATGCGGCGAATAAGGCCCTTTAAAACTTTGCCAGGTCCAATTTCTATAAAATGGGTAATACCCTCACCCAGAATGTATTCGATGGAGGCCACCCATTGCACGGACGCGGTGATCTGTTTGGCTAAATTGGTGCGGATGGTTTCGGTATCGGCCTGTGGCTTGCCACTCACGTTGGTCACCACCTGAATGCCGGTTGGATGAATCGCAACTTCTTTAAGAACCGCCTTGAATTTGTCGGCGGCCGGCTGCATGAGCGACGAGTGAAATGCCCCAGCCACCGTTAAGGGAATAATTTTTTCTCCCCCTGCAGCTTTAATGGCGGCAATCGCGCGCCCAACCTTCGCCGCATCTCCGGTGATGACAATTTGATCATGCGAATTGAAATTGGCCACCTCGGCGCCGGTTTGGCGGCAAATCTCCATCAGGTGGCCCTTATTAAAACCAATGACTGCGGCCATGGCCCCCTGGCTTTGGCGGCAGGCCTCGTCCATCAACGCGCCGCGTTTTTGCACCAAACGCAAGGTGTCGGCAAAACTCACTGTTTGCGATGCGGCTAAAGCCGTATATTCACCTAAACTTAAGCCGGCAGCGTACTTGATTTTCATGCAAGAAAACTTAGGGTGCGCTTCAAAGGCCTTGAGGGCGGCCATGCCCATCGTAAGAATGGCGGGTTGGCAGAATGCGGTTTGGGTCAACGTCGCTTCGGGTCCATCAAACATGACCTTAAGCAACCCCGGGGATATCTGCTCGGCTTCGGCAAAAACTGCCTGGGCTTGAGGCGAGGCGGCATGAAACTCTTTCCCCATGCCTACTTTTTGAGTCCCCTGCCCGGGAAATATCAGCGCGACATTCACCATGTCACCACTTCACCACGTTAGCCCCAGCCACCAAACCCGCCCCAAAGGCCACCAGCACCACAGTCTGGCCTTTTTTTATGGCCCCGGATTTAACCGCCTCGTAGAGCGCTACCGAAATTGATGCTGCCGACATGTTGCCGTACTTATCGATGTTGACAAAAATTTTTTCTTTGGGGATCTCCAATTTCTTGGCCACCGCCGAAATGATGCGGTCATTGGCCTGGTGCGGGACCACCCAGTCGACATCTTTTTTGCTCAAGTTAGCTTTTGCCAAAACTGCCTCGACCGCTTCGGCCATGGAATTGACCGCCACTTTAAAAAGCTCTTTGCCTTGCATGACCACAAACGGCAATTTACCAAACTGCTCCTTATCAGGATCAAACGGGCTGCGTGATCCTTCCACATCCACCCGCATCAGGTCGCCCTGGTCGCCGTAAGCCAGCATATAATCCGCAATAATGCCGTCTTTCTTAACTGGTCCAATGACGCAAGCGCCGGCTCCGTCCCCAAACAACACACAGGTCGAGCGGTCCTTCCAATCAATCAAAGTGCTGATCTTCTCGGCCGCAATGACTAAGGCATTTTGGGCCATGCCGGAAAGCACATATTGTTTGGCTGTTGTCAACGCGTAGAGAAAACCTGAGCAGGCAGCGGAAATATCAAAAGCAATGGCCCGGGTGGCACCCAGGTTTTTTTGGACTTTGCAGGCCACCGACGGAAAATTGCTGTCCGGACTGATGGTGGCCACAATAATAAGGTCAATGGACTTAGCATCCAGCCCGGCATCTTTCAAGGCCTCGCGGCCTGCATGAGTGGCCAATTCACTGGTTTTCTCACCCGGAGCGGCAATGCGGCGCTCGACAATGCCAGTGCGGCTGCGGATCCACTCATCGGTGGTGTCCACCATTTTCTCAAGCTCAAAATTGGTGAGTTTTTTCTGTGGCAGGTAAATCCCTAGACCTAAAAATCCAGCATGGACCATTTAGCGCAAGGCCTCTTCTTTGATATGGGCCAAAACATTATGCTCCACCTCGCGGATGGCGGAACGGATGGCATTTTTGATGGCTTTAGGTGAGGAGCGGCCATGACTGATAATGACCAAGCCGTCGACGCCCAAGAGCGGCGCCCCGCCGTACTCTGAATAATCCACCGATCGTTTGGCTTCCCCCAAACTGGATTTGAGTAATAAAGCGCCAAAGATAGCAATCGGATTTTTTTTGATTTCCCGTTTTAGCAGCGTCCCCACCGATTCCATCAAACCTTCTGAAACCTTGAGGGCCACATTCCCCACATACCCATCGCAGACAATGCAATGGGCCTTGCCGTTAAAGATTTCATTGGCCTCGATGTTGCCGATAAAATTGGGTTCCTTTTCCAGCATTTTGAAG
>JAKFXC010000019.1 GCA_021731625.1 Candidatus Omnitrophota bacterium | reverse complement strand
ATACTGTCGTAATTCTTCTCCATTTCAAGCTTAAATTTATTTCTCTTAAGTTTATCTCTTATGGTGGTAATAACCCATGCGGGCAGTTCTCTTCCCTTGATCTCCTTCAAGAGGTCCGCGTCTTCGAGCTTGTCCCCTGGCCATACCGAAATGCGACTCGACAGAATGACCCCCGCAAAATTATTTTGGGGATTTGTCAATTCAGACTTGACCGCATTGAAATTATCGGCGACCTTGACCAGGAACCCTCCGGACCGTAATTTTTTTATTAATTCATTCCTAAATGCACCAGCGTAATGCACCAGCATTATGGTTGGTTTCCCCAACAGCGTCCGTTCCAGTTTGTCTAAGCCCGGCCCGAATGTATCCGTTCCCTTTTCGTTTGCGACATACAACTCACGGGTTGTGGCCGCCACATGCCTGTCTGGCAGGATGTGCGGGACCAAAGATTTGATGAGGTTCGTTTTTCTGGCGGCAATTTTTGCAGGGGCCACATTTAGTACTTCACCAGTGGGCTCAGCAAAGCGAAGATAGGGTAGACCTCGTCGGTGTTTTCTGATTAAACGAATGACATCAAGCACATCGGCTTTATAGAATTTCTTCGCATCGATCTCAACCGTTTGGTTCATTTCGTCTGCATTGTTGAGCGCAAGCGTGACAGAAATGAGCTCTTTCATATCATTGAAGTCTTCCAACTTTATTTCCCCTTGCAGTCGCATTTTTAACGCATTTAACCGGGCTTTGACTTTCCCCGCTTCTCCCAACAAAAATTCAAATTTTTCATCCGCGTTGGCGGTGTTTCTGCCTCGGAGAAAACCGTAGCTTTTGCCATCGATTTCCCTCCATTCCAGAATAAATTCAGGTCGATCCGTAAACTGATCCTTAAACTTTAAATTCCATGGCTCTATTTTTTCTGGATCCCGAGCCTTCCCGAATATTTTATCCTTGTCAGCCGCGTTGGGAATTTCTAAGCCTCCCATGGCCAAATCCACCCGCATGTTTAAGGCCTGGCCGGTCATGGCTTGGCTCGACCATGCTCGCCCGCGGCGGAGCACCTTGTCGGCATTCCCTTGGAAAACATTGACTCCGCCGGAAAAATATTTGCGCGGCATGGGACGCTGGCTTAAAGCATCCCGTTCTTCTTTAATGTAATTAAACACGCCGCGTTTATAGGCCTGTTCATAACGCTCAAATATTTTGTCTTTTTCGGTAAGGTCCGGGGCTTCAATGCCGCCCTTCACTTTGGACTGGTTGCCATACACCTGGGAAAGGATGGCGTCTTTGAGGGCCATTTTGTACCAGCTGGCCAGAATCATCGCGTAAAACATCTGGCGCAGCGGGGCGAAATTTTTGCCGGTATTGACCTCGTGTTCTATTTCCGGGACGATGAGTTCGCGCATCATTTGAGAGGCGGGGGATGGCGTCGAGCTCGACAGGGACGTTTGTTTGTTCTTGCCCAGCGCCAAATAATCTTCCTCCATCATCACTTTCAAATGCGCACCCACCACGTAAGCGGCATTGCCCCGCTCAAAAATATCGGCCTTGTCAGCGACGATCCAAACTTTATGAAAGGCATTGATGGGGACTTCAGTATTTCCATTCCTCTGGCCGGCCTTGGCATAAATTTTCTGCCAGAATTCCTTACCCAATTCTTTTTCAGGATAAATCAAAGAGGCTGCCAGCTGTTTTAAGATGTAGTCTTGGGCGAGCATGTCCCGGCCCATTTGGGTCTGCCCTAAATTGCCAGCCATCACACGGCCTTTTTCATAGGGCGACAGGTTGACCCACAAATCTTTCTCTGGGATGGTCATGGCGGCCAGGAAATATTGGACTAACTTTTGGGATTCTTCTTGAAGGCCGGGGGTTGCAGCGTTGAAGCCGCTACGGCCGGTGTCGAGGATGAAATCAAAAGCAAAGGGATTTTCAGGATGAATTTTGAGGCCTTTGATGAGCAGTGGCTCAAAAGCGGGGCCTAAACTGATCATCTCGCCGGGCGCAGGCAAAGCGGTGGTCAAAGAGGCGGCCGGTACGGCTTGAGCCACCGTCCCGCTCACACAGAAACACACCAGCAATATATAGGATATAGGGCGACGTAAATTCATTTAACGCAGAAAGCATACCATATTATCTAGAGAATGCAAATATGGCAGGCCATCTTGAAAGGGGGTCCTGGTCAGTATTTGCGGGCGTAGCGGTCGACCACTTCACGGATCATTTTTTGGTATTTGGTGTGGTTTTTTTTAGCCTGCTTTTTAAAGAAATCAACGCTGTTTTTAGTAAGAACCAAAGTAACCTTTACTGTCTCTTCTGGGAATATCAATTGATCCGGTGGTGGAAGAAAATTAGGAATCTCATGTAATTTTCCAATAGGCATATTAGGATCGATATTTTTTCTCATAATGCTTGGCTCCTTTGCGCCAATATCCGGCGCCTAATACTCTAATGCAACCTGCTCTGTAAACAAACCGCACCGTCAGTACTTTGCCGCTCAAGTTACCAACGGCGAAAAAACGCTCTTCCTGTGTGCCATGTTTATCGTCAATGAGAATCAAAACATTCGGATCTTTAAAAACAGAACTGGCCGATGTAAAATCGACCTTGTGCTTTTCAATATTGGATTTCTCCTTTTCAACATCCCATTCAAAATTGGTTTCCATCTTAAGTATATACCCCCCTCTGTATAATGCCAATATTATTTACCATACTATAATATGGCATTATTGCCATACAAAATGCCCGCCCGGCCAGGCATTAAACCACTGCGCGAAGATGATCATCGTGCTGAGAACAACTTTGAGGCATGCGGCAAAGGCATAGGCTAACCAGGGGCACCAGCCGAACGCCGCCAGGCCTAAACCTAATGCCATGACCGCATCCGCCAAGGGAACAATAGGAAGATTCGCCACGATCGCCACCGGAGTCATCGTATGGAAATGCAGGAACAGGAGGCCGGCAGTGCCGGTCCAGGCCGCCAAGGAAATGGCCATCGGCACACGCAAAAAAACAGGCAACCATACAAAAATCTTCTCTATCGGTTTGGCCAGGGTCATAATGGCAAACACCGCCGCCACCGACAATTGAAATCCGATATCCCAGAGGGTGCTGGGATCTAAGAATAATAAAATGATCGCTGCCAGGCCCAGCGAATTCAATCCATCTCCCTCCTCTTCAAAGGCGAACCCGGCTAAAACCACTGCGCTCATAAGACAAGCCCGCACCACCGAGGCAGACCAGCCGCTCATGCAGGCATAGACAAACAAGAAGGCCGCCGCGGCCAAAAATTGCCATTGGCGCGGCAGAGGCACAAGACGCAGAATAAACAAAAATACCGTCGAGACCACCGCCATATTCATGCCGCTGATGGCTAGAATGTGCGCGGTGCCGGTGTTGATGAAAATTTCTTTCAAATCTTTGGGGAGGCCGGCTCGATCGCCCAAAACTAAAGCCGCCACAAACCCAGCTTCCCGGGGGTTTAAGTACCGCTTATAAATCCCAACTATGGTCCGGCGCAATTTAAAGCAAGTGGCTAGCCAGAGATTACCCTCGCCCTCAGCAAGCACTTCAATCGGCTGAGTCTTATCTGGTAGAAACATCCAGTAGATCCCTTGCTGCTGTAAAAACCGGCGGTAGGAAAAATTTTTGCTGAATCCATCGAAGGCGGGATGTATTTTGCCGTGCAGGCGCAAGGCTTGGCCGTAATGCGGATGGAATATCACCCGGCTCAACGGGCTCACCTTCACTTTACCCGCAGACGGGTGCCAGTTCCCGGCCATTAAGATGCGTTGGACTCTGACATCAAAAGCCTCGTCGGAGTCAACCACGCCCTCCAGCCCCTGCACCTGTGCCCGCTGGTATTTCGATAAAAATGCAATGCTCTCCGGCGGTAAAAGATATTTTTGAGATATCCACACCGCGCCCAAACAAAACAGGCAGGCATAAATTGCCCAGGTGCGGGGAAAAACCATCAATGTAAGTACTGCCAGCAAAAGCCAAGCCCATAGGGGCAAGAATGATTTTCCGGCGGCGATCCCGGCAGCAAAAACACAAGATAACGTAATGCAGGGGCGATGTGTCTTATTCATGCCGCTGCCCTTCTTCCATATAGTATTGCTCTATCTGCTGGATCGTTCTTTTGCTGACGCCTTTGACCCTGCGCAATTCCTCCAGGCGCAAAAACGGGCCGTGCTGGAGGCGATAGTCAATGATGGCGCGGGCAGTCTTGGGGCCAATACCAGGCAAGACCTCGAGTTCCGCCGCTGTGGAATGATTCAGGTCCGGCGGCAGCTTTTTGATTCTCTGGGCAGACGTTGCCGCCCAGCGGAAAGGACGGGCATGAGTGTTCAGGGCAAAATGAACCAAAGCGCCCAACACGCACACGGTCAAAAACGCGGCCAACGCCGTTCGTTCCTGCGGGGTTAGATGAAACATCTGCTTTATGGGGGGAAATTAACACCGGCCGCGGGGATGGCCGTATAAAATGATTGTACCTAAAACAATTTCATTTGTCCATGGTCGACTGTTTCGGGCTTCTTGATTTTTTTACGCTGGCGGGCTGCTTCGTAGGCTTTGAGTTCTTCTTTGATGTCGGACAAATACGGCGACGGCTCGTGGAACATGGTTTTGCCGAAGAGCTGGCGTCGGGACGCATAGGTCAGATACAAACACTGTTTGGCCCTGGTCATCCCAACATAAAACAAACGGCGTTCCTCCTCGGGGACTCCCTTCATCTCCGCCAAATCCAGAGGCAGGAGATGGTCTTCGCAGCCGGCCACAAAGACCACTGGAAACTCTAATCCTTTGGCGGCATGCAAGGTGAGCAGAGAAACTTTTTCTATTGAGTAGTCTAAAATTTCCTCGTATTGGCCAAGCGCGGACTCGTCGCTATATTCTTGGGGTTTGGACGGTTTGGCGGACACCTGGTGGGGAATCCCTAAATGTTCCAGGGCCTGGGCAATCACATGGCGCTGGGCATTGAGGCGATACAAAATTGCGATGTCGCCGAAACTGCGCTGGGCATCGCGGGCCGAGCGCATGTCCATCCCGCCGACCATTTTCTCAACCTGTGACGCAATGTAATCCGCCTCCGCCCGGTCGGTGGCGGCTGCAAACAGGACCAGCTTTCCTTCGGAGAACATATTGGCGATCAATTGCAAAGCATCGCCTTTCTGCTGGACGATGACCTGGTGGCTGGCGGCCAGCAAATTCGGGCTGGAACGGTAATTCTCTTTTAAGTGCATAGTGGCGGCCGACGGGAAATCAGCGCCGAAACGCTTGAAGATGTTGACTTCCGAGCCGCGGAACCCGTAGATGGATTGATCGGGATCGCCAATGGCGGTTACGGTCCCACTGACGCCGAGGAGCGATTTAAGCAAACCATTTTGGACTATGTTAATGTCCTGGTACTCGTCGACAAAAATATGGGGATGGATTTCTCTGACCGCCGCGGCCACGTCTTCCTGCTCCAGCAACTCCAATGCCTCGCGTAAGATGTCATCAAAATCAATGAGGCCTTTGCCGCGCAAGTAACGGGTGTAGGCCTTGTGGTGTTCGTTAGGTTCGAGGGCCAGTCGGGTGGATTTCATCAAGCTAATCTGCTCCAGCGTTTTTTTATCAAAACCAACAATGTCCTCGGGAGCGGCGATTTTAAAATTTTTAGGTAAGGCAGTTTGTTCCCAGTATTGGCGCAAGAGCTGCAGGCAAAAGGCGTGGAAGGTGCCGGCCCAGACCTGCTGCGGCGATACGCCCAGCGGGCTCAGGCGGGTCTTCATTTCTTCGGCGGCTTTATTCGTAAAGGTGATGGCTAGAATGCGCTGGGTGGGTTTTATGGAGGATGCCACGCGGGCAATGCGGTGCGTTAGAGTATGGGTCTTGCCAGTACCGGGGCCGGCGACGATGAGCAAATGGCCGTGGTTGTAGTTTACTGCCTGTTGCTGCGCAGCGTTCAATTTTGGGTGGGGGAGGGACACTTCTGCCACATCTTATGTATTGTCATAGGGTTATCTAGAAACGGTCTAGAATAAGGCCAGTTGTTTATCGATGGCTTTGCGTTCCTTGGCGGAAAAAATTTTGATGGTGCCGTATTCGCCGTCGTAGCCGGCGGCGATGTCTACTTTCCCTTCGCGCATGCGGCTGACCCCTTCGGCGATCACGTCCCCGGCGGATTTTTTGATTTGCTCAAGGGGCGCATCGCACAGGATGTGGCATTCATTGCCGATCGTGGCCAGCATGTTGTGAAATACCTGCTCAACGGCTTTAGCGGCGGGACCAACGTCCTTGGCTTCGCCGATGAGCTGCGGCAGGGTGATGAGATTTTTATAAGGTCTGGAGCGCGGGGACTTCTCACCTTCCGGACGGTCGGCCAGCTCTTCCACCCTGGCCATCACCCCGACGGTAACTCCTTTGCCGCACACTGGGCACAGGCCCTTATTTTTGATCGTCTCGCGGGGATGCAGGCGGGTCTGACACGCCCGATGTCCATCGTAATGGTACTTCCCCTCCTCGGGAAAAAATTCTTGGGTGGAAACCAGGCCTTTGTCTTTGGGATCTTTTAAGGCATTGTAGATGCCGCGGTAAGAAAACTCCGTATCGAACAGATTGGCTTCGCGTCCTACTTTCGAGGGCGAATGGGCGTCGGAATTGGACACCAAAACAAACCGGTCCAACTGTTTTAAACGCCAGTTCATCACCGGGTCCGAGGACAATCCGGTCTCCACCGCATAGATGTGGTCCGTTAAGTCAACGAAACAATCTTCGATACGGTCAAACCCGCCCATGGACCCCAAAGCAGAAAACCACGGCGTCCAAATATGGGCCGGCACAAACAAATTCATAGGGTCGGCCTCCAGCGTGATCTCCAATAAATCCCGGGAATCGAGGCCCAGGATCGGACGTCCGTCGGATTTGATGTTCCCAATGGCCCCCAACTTCGCTTGTATTTTCTTCGCCGCCTCAAAAGAAGGCGACCAAATGAGGTTGTGCACCTTGCGCACTTTGTCCAAACGTTTGTAAATGTTGGAGATCTCGACGGTGAGCAAGAACCGCACCTGGCCGCGGCAAGCCGGCGGCACCTGCGCATCCATAGGTTTGGCAAATTTTGCCCTCAGCTTAAATAGTCCCTCTTCGGCCGGCTCCAATTTCTCTTCGAGTTCCTTGAGCCAGGCGGGATGCACGAAATCGCCGGTGCCGACGATGTGGACACCCTTGAGCTGGCACCACAGATACAGATGTTCGAGGTCTAAATTTTTAGCAGTGGCGCGGGAGTAATGGGAATGGATGTGCAGGTCGGCGGTGAATTTCATCGTTGATTGATTCTAACAAAATTAAATCACAATACTAACAATCTTATTAGGCACCACGATAAACTTCTTAATGCTCTGCCCTTGGACGTATTTCGCCACATTGGGCTCAGCCAGGCACAGCTCTTTGATGTCCTGCTCGGAGGCATCGGGGGCGACTTTGATCTGCCCGCGCACTTTGCCGTTGACCTGCACGGCCAGAGTGACGGTGTCTTGGACCAGGGCCTGCTCGTCAAACATGGGCCACTCCGCCTGGCTGATGGTGTCTTCCTTCTTTCCCATCATCTGCCAAAGTTCTTCAGCCAGGTGAGGTGTAAAGGGAGATAACAAGAGGACAATGGTCTCAATGGCCTGATTAAGCGACGAGTTTTGAATCTTGTATTTGTCAACGGCATTAGCCAACACCATGATGTGGCTGATCGCGGTGTTGAATTTGTGGCCCTCATCAAAGGCCTGGGTGACTTTCTTAATGGCGTTGTGGCGTTCGCGCTCAAGTTCCTGGGCGGCCGCGTCTGAGACTTGCGACTGGGGTGCCAAATCCACGGCGTAACGTCTCTCCACCATTTGATACACCCGGTTTAAAAACCGCCAGGATCCCTCCAGGCCATCGCTGTTGTACTCCAGCTGGTCTTGCGGCGGGGCGGCAAAAAGGATAAACAGGCGCAGCACGTCCGCCCCGTAGCGTTCGATCACCTCGTCGGGGTCAACGGTATTGCCGCGGGACTTGGACATCACTTCCCCTTCTTTGAGCACCATGCCCTGGGTGAGCAGGCGATTAAATGGTTCATCGAAGGAAATCAATCCGGTGTCCTTAAAAAATTTAGTAAAAAACCGCGCGTATAACAAATGCAATATCGCATGCTCAATGCCGCCGATGTACTGGTCAACGGGCATCCAGTATGCGGCCTCCTCCCGGTCAAACACCTCCCGGTCATTGCGGGCGGAACAGAAACGTAAAAAATACCAGGACGAATCGAAAAAGGTGGCCATGGTGTCGGTTTCCCGACGGGCTTGCTTCCCGCATTTGTGGCAGGCGCATTCCACAAAATGCTTCACCTTGGCCAGCGGCGAACCGCCTTCTCCGGTGATGCGCACATCCGCCGGCAATTCCACCGGCAGTTCGTTATACGGCACCGGCACCACGCCGCAGTCGGGGCAATAGATAATTGGAATAGGCGTTCCCCAATAGCGCTGGCGGGAAATCAGCCAATCCCGCAGCCGCCAATGGATGCTGAGTTTCGCCAACCGCTCCTTCGCCATCCATTCCGCGATTTGCTTTTTAGCATCTTCGTTCGCCACCCCATTAAATTGTTGGGAGTTGACCAACGCACCGGGGGCCTCATACGCTTTGGTCATTTTATCGACGGAGAGATCCGGATGCTGGGGGTCGGCAATAACGATTCGCATCGGCAACTCGTGCTGGCGGGCAAATTCAAAATCCCTCTGGTCATGGGCCGGCACCGCCATGATGGCGCCTGTCCCGTATTCCATCAAAACATAATCGCCCACATAAATCGGCACCGCCTCGCCGTTGACGGGGTTGATGGCTTTGCGGCCGGTAAACATCCCGTCCTTGCGCTGGTCGCCGGACATGCGCATGGATTTGCTGATATTGGCGGTCTTGGTGATAAACTCCAGGACCTTTTTTTCCTGCGGCGTCCCGGCGATCAATTTTTTCACCAGCGGATGCTCCGGGGCCAGCACCACATAGGTGGCGCCAAAAATCGTGTCCGCCCGGGTGGTGAAGACCGCAATCACCTCTTTGGAATCCTGGACTTTAAAACGCATTTCCACGCCGTAGCTTTTGCCAATCCAGTTTTCCTGCATGGCCTTGACCCGCGGCGGCCAATGCTCCAGCTTTTTCAAATCCTCCAGCAAGGCCTGCGCGTAATGGGTGATTTTCAAATACCATTGTTCCAAATCTTTTTGCACAACTTCGCTTTGGCAGCGCCAGCAAGCCCCATTGATCACCTCTTCGTTGGCCAAAGTGGTCGCGCAGCTGGGGCACCAGTTGACCGGCGAGGCCTTGCGGTAGGCCAGTCCCCGCTCAAACATCTTCAAAAAAATCCGTTGGTTCCATTTGTAATACGAAGCGTCACAGGTGGCCAGGTCCCGGTCATAATCATAGGAAAACCCCATGCGGATCAGGCCGTCGTGCATTTGCTCGATGCAGCGGTAGGTCCATTGGGCAGGGTCGGTGTGGTTTTTGATGGCGGCGTTCTCGGCGGGCTGACCAAAGGCATCATACCCAATGGGGTGCAGCACGTTAAAGCCCTGCATCAATTTATAACGGGCGATCACGTCTCCGATGGTGTAGTTGCGGACATGCCCCATGTGGATTTTCCCCGACGGATAAGGGAACATCTCCAGCACGTAATATTTTTTGCGGGAAGAGTCGGCATCCACCTTAAACGTCTTGTGCTGGTGCCAATGCTTCTGCCATTTGCTTTCGATGGATTTGATGTCGTTGCTGGTGTAGGGCATAAAATGGAAAAGGGAATTGGTATCCCCAATCCCCTAAGCTGACCTAAATTGATCGACCGGTTATTTATGCGCCAGTTCTTTAGCGACGGCGCCGGCATCGTTATAATGGATGCCGCGTTCGACAAACTGTGCTTCGATTTTCTGAGGGGAAAAGAACCGGCGGCAAAACTCCTCCGCTTTCTTTTGGTCAAAAGAGCGGCAGCAATAAATGTCGACGGTGATAAAATCTTTCAAAGACAATGTGTGGATGACGATGGAGCTTTCGATCAAAGGCACCCATCCGGAAAGGCCGGCCTTGTCGGGGAAACGCACACCGTCGCTCTTAAAGATGCACGGGGGGGCTTGCTTTTCCATCCCTAAAAAACCCACGATATCGTCGAGAAAAGTGTAGCAGAGCGCCAGGTTGTCACAGACTCCCGGTTTGCAACCGTACAAATCCAACAACAGCTCATAACCGAATGGCCCGTTCTTAGTCATCATCTGTTCTGCCGTCCTTTGCCGTTTAGTGTTCATCCTAATAAAAACTCGATTATTATACAAAATTCGCCCGCAAATAAAAGAAATATTTCTCCCGGGCCTCGGTAGAGAAATACACCTTGCATTCTATAACATAAGTTGCTTTTTAAGGGCAATTAATTTAAAATAAATTCCCTTAAAATATCAAGGAGGATGCCATGAAGGTCATTATCAACGGCAAGTCCCAGGAATTAAGCGGCACCCGCAGCGTGGCCGACATCGTCGGGGAGTTCGGCGCCAACCGCAAGCCTATCCTGACCGAAGTCAACGGCTTAATCGTCCCCCACAATGCCTGGGGAGGCACCCCGGTCAAAGAGGGCGACAGCATTGAATTGGTTTCCTTCGTCGGAGGCGGTTAAACGCGCATGCCTGATCCCCTCTTTATCGCCGGCAAGGAATTTTCCAGCCGTTTCCTGCTGGGCACCGGAAAATTCAAAAGCAAAACCGACCTGCGGGCTGCCATTGTGGCCAGCGGGACTGGCATCGTCACGGTGGCCCTGCGCCGCATTGATCTGGAACGCCACGACGAAAACATCATCGAGCACATCCCCGCCGGAGTGACCCTGCTCACCAACACCTCCGGGGCCCGCAATGCCCAGGAGGCGGTGCGCCTGGCCCGATTGGCCAAAGCCTCGGGCTGCGGCAACTGGGTCAAAATCGAAGTGATCAATGACAGTAAATATTTATTACCGGACAATGCGGAGACCGTCAAGGCCACGGAAATTTTGGCCGCCGAGGGGTTTATCGTGCTGCCTTACGTCTCTCCTGATCTGTATACGGCCCGGGCTTTGGTCAAGGCCGGCGCCGCCAGTGTGATGCCGCTGGGTTCATTTATCGGCAGCAATCAGGGTCTTAAGACCAAAGAGCTCATTCAAGTGTTGATCAATGAGATCGACCTGCCCATCATCGTTGATGCCGGCATCGGCGCACCCTCCCAGGCCGCCGAGGCCATGGAGATGGGCGCGGCAGCGGTGCTGGCCAATACGGCCATTGCCACGGCCGACGAGCCGGCGGTATTGGCCAAGGCCTTTGCGCTGGCCATCGAGGCCGGTCGTATGGCCTATGTCAGCGGAATGCCGGCCAAGCGTGTGACGGCCGAACCTTCCTCGCCGCTGACCGGGTTTTTGTACGAAAATAAAACTTAAAGCCCCATGATTGCGCTTTCCAAAATCCAAGATCTTTTAAACGATTGCCGCCGGGAGTCCGTCGAGGAACTGGCCCAGGAAGCGGCCCGCATCACCCGCCAGCAGTTCGGCCGGGCCATGAGCTTGTATGCCCCCCTGTACCTGTCCAATTTTTGTTCCAGCCATTGCACCTATTGCGGCTTTCACAGCCATAATCCCATCGAACGCTTGAAACTGACTCCGGAGCAGTACCGACAAGAAATGCAACACGTGCACGCCCAGGGCATCCGCAACATTTTAATGCTGACGGGGGAATCGTATAAACACACACCGTTAGAATACTTAAAAGCCGCCGCCGGAGTGGCGGGTGAATATTTCCAAGGCATCGCCCTGGAAGTGCATCCGATGCACACGCCGGAATACCAGGAGCTATTTACCGTCGGCGTCGACGGCATCACGGTTTACCAGGAAACCTACGACCGCAACCGTTATGCCGAGGTGCATTTGTCCGGTTATAAAAAAGATTATGATTTCCGACGGGGCACCCCCCGCCGCGCCGCCCAGGGAGGCATGCGCCAAATGGGCATGGGGATTTTACTTGGCTTAAGCGCAAAGATCGCCGAAGATTTGCATATGCTCTATGGCCATGTGCGGGAGATGGAGCTCGATTTTCCCGGCGTGGAATACGCTCTGTCCTTCCCGCGCCTGCGCACCATCAAATCGGAGGAATTCGCCCGCTGTGATGTCGACGACCCGTTATACACCAAAATCCTGGCCTTGACCCGGATCCTGTTTCCACGCGTGGGGCTGAACCTCTCCACCCGCGAAGACCCTACCCTACGCGACCATTTGCTGGAAATCGGCATCACCCGCATCTCCGCCGGGTCCAACACATCGGTGGGCGGGTACTCGGTCGTGGCGGCACAGGACCAAGATCCCCAATTCGACATCAAGGACGAACGTTCGGTTTCTGAAATTGTGGCTTTGCTGAAAAAACGCGGCTTTGACCCGGTGTTCACCGACTGGCGGCGGATTGAAAATCCGCCCCTTTGAGCGACAGAGATAAGAATAAGCCCTGGCCGAACAAGGCCAGGGCTAGAAAATACTTGTTTCGCAACGAAATCAACCCCCGGGGTTATGGGTTGGTGGTCCCGATCCCTACGTTGCCACAGGTTCCGCAATCTTGGGAGCAGTTGCTGCACGTTTCATTGCTCTCACACCGGCTGTTGCCACACACTGGCGGGCACACACCGCAATCTCCGGAACAATTGCTGCAGGTCTCCCCGCTCTCACATCGGCTATTGCCGCAGACCGGTGGACACACACCGCAATCTCCAGAACAATTGCTGCAGGTTTCTCCACTCTCGCATCTGCTGTTGCCGCAGACCGGTGGACACACACCGCAATCCTGAGAACAATTGCTGCAGGTTTCACCACTTTCACATTTGCTATTAGGGCAAACTGGGGGACACACACCGCAATCCTGCGGGCAGCTTGAACATGTTTCATTGCCAGTACATTTACCATTACCACAGCCGGCCTCTGTCTTAGCCAATACCGGCAAAATACCGAAAATCAGAAAACATGCACTCAAAACTATTTGTTTCCTCATGTTGTGAAATCCTTTCTTTTTCTTATGGATTTATAAACTGCCTTAATTTTTATTAACTACGAAATTCCGCGAACAGGTCGGTGGACAAATAGCGTTCACCCGTCGACGGGATGATGACCACGACCAGCTTGCCTTTGTTCTCCGGGCGCTGCGCGACTTTGAGCGCCGCTGTGACATTAGCGCCGGAAGAAATCCCACAAAGGATTCCCTCTTCGCGGATCAGGCGTTTTGCCATAGCAAACGATTCCTCATTGGTAACCGTCAAGACTTCACTCACCAGTTTCATATCCACGATGCTGGGGATGAACCCGGCGCCGATGCCCTGGATTTTATGCGGCCCGGGTTGTCCGCCGGACATGACCGGCGACGTGGCGGGTTCAACGGCGATGGCTTTAAAGGTCGGACGGCGCGGTTTGATGACTTGGGTAACGCCAGTGATGGTGCCGCCGGTGCCGACGCCCGCCACCAAGAAATCCACTTTCCCGCCGGTGTCTTTCCAAATTTCCTCGGCCGTGGTCAAACGGTGGATTTCCACGTTGGCGGGATTATCAAACTGCTGAGGCATGAAATATTTGGCTGGGTCAGAATCATGCATGTCTTTGGCCCTTTTGATGGCGCCCTTCATACCTTCCGGACCAGGAGTCAAAATAAGTTCCGCACCTAAAGCTTTGAGCAAAGCCCGGCGCTCGAGACTCATCGTTTCTGGCATGGTCAAGACCAGTTTATAACCTTTGACGGCGCAAACAAACGCCAGCGCAATGCCGGTATTTCCGGACGTGGGTTCGATGATCACGGTGTCCTTTTTGATCTTGCCGTCTTTCTCGGCGGAGCGGATCATGTTAAACCCGATGCGGTCCTTGACCGAATGCAAAGGATTATAAAATTCCAGCTTCGCCACCACCGTCGCCTGGCAGCCTTGGGTCACTTTATTTAATCTCACCAGGGGTGTGTTGCCGATCAGTTCCGTAATGTCATTGGCGATTCTCATGTGGACTCCCTCCGTCAGTGTAGGCATTCTCTTATCTCCTTAAGCGTTATGGGCGCTCGCCCGATACTTTTTAAGGTACACCATCAAAAGCGTTATGGCCGCGGGGGTCACGCCGGAAATGCGGTTGGCTTGCCCCAGATTCTGTGGGCTGCAACGGTTGAGCTTCTCCTGTATTTCTTTGGACAGTCCCGGCACTGTTTCAAAATTAAATTGCTCAGGTATACGAATATACTCAATATGGCGGAATTTTTCAATTTCTTTTTTCTGCCGGAGGATAAATCCTTCGTATTTAATTTCATACTCCACTTGGCTAATGACCGCGCGCGGATAATTCTTCAAATTCCCGTCGAACGGGGCAATATCGTCATAACTGACTTCCGGACGCTTGAGCAAATCGTATAAGGATCGGCCCTCGTGCCTGGTATGGCGCAAATGCTCGATCTCCCGGCCAATGGCTTCGTATTTTTGGCGCACGGCGCCATAATCTTCCGTTGAGCAAAGCCCCAATTGGTGGCCGTACGCTGCCAAACGTTTGTCGGCATTATCTTCCCGCACCACTAAACGGTATTCTACCCGCGAGGTGAACATGCGGTAAGGTTCTTCGGTGCCTTTGGTGGTCAAATCATCAATCAACACCCCGATATACGATTCGTGCCGGCCTAAAATGAACGGCTCTTTGCCCTGCACCTGCAGGGCGGCATTGATGCCGGCCATCAAACCCTGGGCGCCGGCTTCCTCGTAACCGGTGGTGCCGTTGATCTGCCCGGCCAGAAACAGTCCCTTGATCCGTTTGGTTTCCAAAGTGGGTTTTAGTTCGGTGGCGGGAATCACGCCATGCTCAATGGAATAGCCCGGGCGAATGAGAAGTGCTTTTTCGAGCCCGGGAATGGTGCGCACAAATTGTTGCTGCACCTCGGCCGGCAAACCGGTGGAGATGCCGTTAGGATAATACTCGTCGGTGTCGATGCCCTCCGGCTCCAGAAACACATGATGCGTACTTTTGTCGGCAAATTTTTTCAGCTTGTCCTCGATGGAAGGGCAATAGCGCACACCGGTGGCCTGGATTTGGCCGGAATACATCGGCGACAGGTGGAAGTGCGCCCGGATGATGGCGTGGGTCTCTTCCGTCGTGCGGGTGATGTGGCAGGGCAATAATTTCTGCTGTTTGGGAATGCTGGGCGTCCGGAATGAAAACGGCAGGGGCACCTCGTCGGAGTCCTGCCGTTCCAAATGGGTGAAATCAATGCTGCGCCCGTCCAAACGGGGAGGGGTGCCGGTTTTAAACATCATGATCGGAAATCCTAAATCGCGGATGGAATCGGCCAGACGATTCGAGGCCTGCTCCCCCACCCGTCCGCCAGCAATGATATCTTTCCCGACATGGATGCGGCCGTTTAGAAATGTACCTGTAGTAATGACAACGGTGTTTGCCTCTATTGTCAAACCGGCAGCGGTCTGGACACCGGCCACTGTGCTACCCCGCACCACCAGGGCGCGCACTTTATCTTCAATGACGGATAGGTTGGGCTGATTCAGCACAACCTTTTGCATGTATAAGCGGTATTGTTTGCGGTCGCTTTGGCAGCGGGAGGAACGCACGGCCTGGCCTTTGGAGACGTTGAGTTGCCGGAACTGGATGCCGGTGCGATCTGCGGCCAAGCCCATTTCGCCGCCCAAGGCATCGATTTCCTTGACCAGTTGCCCTTTGCCGACCCCGCCAATGGCTGGATTGCAGCTCATTTGGCCGATGTTTTCCGTCGACAAAGTGACCATGGCGGTCCGGCAGCCCATGCGGCTGCAAGCCAACGCCGCTTCAATGCCAGCATGTCCCGCGCCTATGATAAGGCAGTCGAAATCATTGTTCATAGAGGGCTTAATTTATCGTGAAAACCTAGGATTGTCAACGGATTAACGGAGGACATAATTAGGGCCAGCCTCCAATTAATTAATCAAGGTGATAATGAAGGTGACGGACAGCTTTATAATTAATTGGAGGCTGGCCCTAATTATGACGACGGGGGGGCGCAGGATTCGCGCATGATGAGTTCGGGTTCCAGGACTTTGCGGACGGGCGTGGTTTGTTTGCCTTGCATGAATTCCTGCAAGACCTTGACGGCTTCCTCTCCCATGCTAAAGAGCGGCTGTTTAATGGTGGTTAATGCCACCGGTCCAAACAGGCCCGCAGGGTTGTCGTCAAAACCGATCACGGAAATGTCTTCCGGCACCTTGATGCCGCTTTCCATGGCCACCGAAATGATTTCCAGGGCCATGTCATCGCTGGCGGCAAAAATGGCCGTCGGGGGATTGTCCAATGCGAAAAAACGTTCGGCCGCCAAACGCGCCGAACGCCGCGAGTAATCGCCTTTATAGAAATATTCCGGCTCGAAATTGATCTGTTTTTTTAGCAGCATCTTTTGGAAGCCTTCAAAACGGTCCAGCCCAGCCTGGGTCTGCAGGTTGCCGGTGGCCGTGGCAATGCGTTTATGCCCCAGACTGATCAAGTATTCAGCCACGGCAGCCCCGCCTTTAAAATTATCCACCGCAATATACCCGACATCCAAGTCCTTGACCACATGGTTTAACACCAGGCAAGGGATCCCCTCCGCAATGGCGTCTTCCACCTGGGAACGATTTTCAATGATATCGGCAAAGATGAGGCCTCCGGCAAAGGAGGACCGTAAAGGATTGCGTCCGTCGGTGATATGGAACACCAAGTCCAAGCGCTGGGTCTCGCAGCCATGCCCGATGCCCCGCATGAGCTCAATCGCATAGAAGGAATGAAAAATGCCTGGAAATCCCGGGATCACAAACCCTATGGCGCTGCTGGCCGTGTTGCCTCGGGCCAAACGCTGGGCCGTGGCATTGGGTTTGAATCTTAAAAACGAAATCGCCTCCTCAACCCGGCCGGCGATTTCCTTATTGACGGTGGGGACTTTATTGATGACGCGCGAGACAGTGGTGATGGAAACTTGGGCCCGGTGGGCAACATCCGTAATGCTGACTCGTTTGGTTGTACTCACAGCGATCCTTAATAATGGACGATATCGCCGACCCGGAGCTTGACATTCGACTGCTTGATGTCAGCGGCGGAGATATCCTTGCGGACTTGGATGATCTGCAGACTGCCGATGTCATTGTTGTTGCGCATGACCTTCAGCTGGCGGCCGATCTGGCTCCCATCACCTTCGCCCAAATCAATGATGGCGAAATTATTGGGTTCGTTGATGCTGATGATGGAGCCGCGGGATTTGGTGGCTTCGGCATCTTCGTCGTCCGCGCTATCGGGACTGACGATGATCGGTGCCAATTCCACTTCATTGCTGGCGGTGCTCGGGGGTAATTGGGTGATTTTCTGGTCGAGGTTTTGCTTGATCCTCCAGATCTCATCGATGCGGCCCTGCACCGCACCTTCCGTTTCGTTGAGCTTCTTCTGCATCTTCAATTTTTCCTGGTTCATCTGGGCAATGGTCTTTTCTAGGGCGAGCTTAGTGGTGCCCAACTGTTTGATCTGCTCCTGGTAGGCCGCCGTCTCTTGGCGCACTTTCTCCATGCGGCCCTTGACTTCTTTTTGGTCATTGCGGGAGCGGGCCACTTCCAGTGAAAGGTTATTCGATAAATCCTCGCTGTATTTTAACTTACGCTCGTATTCTTCCTGGTTCTCTTTGATCTTAATTTCCGCTTCCGCCTTGGCATCGATCAAACTTTTAAGCTCCAACTGCATGTCGGCATTTTGCTTCCTTAACTCCACAATCTGCAAGGCGCTTTGGTCCAAATCGGTCTTAGCTTTTTCCAGGTCCAATTTTAAGGCGGCTTTTTCTCTCAGCACCTTGGCCCAATATTGGTCGTCCGTCTGCCCTGTCTGGGGAACCGACTCATTGGCCATGCTGCTGGCATCGAACATGGGCGAGGACGAAGATGAGAATGCGCTGGCCTCAGATTCCCGGTCTTTATAAACGATCTTCTCAACGATCTTTTCCGGCTGGCGCTTGATTTTATCCATCAAATCGTCCCGCTCGCGGCGGATGGTGTCAAAACGTTCCTTGCTCTCATCGCGCTCTTGGCTGATGCGGGTGATCTGGCCGTTCATCTCATCGAACTTGATCCTTAATTCGTCGTAGGTTTGCTGCACCTGGTCTTTTTCCCGCTCTTTCTGCTTGATCAGGTCGCTGTTTTCTTCGAAATCTTTTTTGAGGTTGGTGAGTTGGGTGGATAATTTAGACGCCTCATTTTTGGCGTCCTCGAGCTGGGTGCTCAAATTTTGCTTCTGCTGCTCTAAAGTCTGGTTTTGCAAATACACATAGACGGCGACTCCGACGGTGCCCACCAATAAGACCGTTAAAAGTAAAATTCCGCCGCGAATGGCTATAGACATAGAACCTCCTTAAAATGTTAACAGAGCAAATATAACAAAGTTCCTGCAACAAGACAAGCTAATTTAAGTATTTTATAGTCTTTGGGTAAAGCTTATTCGTAGTGGATGTCGTCGAGGTAGAAAACGCAGGCGTCGGCATTGTCCTGGGTGCTGGCCACCCATGCAAAGCCGCCGCTGATGTAGGACAAATCACGGCCGCGCAGGTCGATCGAGTATTCGCGCCAATCTTTAGATAATATGACCGGGCCTATGGCGGCCGAATCGGAATCGGGAAAATCCCGGTTCATGCCCACCCCGCCCATTTTAAATTCGGCGACCTGCTCGCCGCCGTTTTCACCACGGGCCCAAAACACCAGCTTTTTCGCGCCCATCAAATTGTAACCGCCTTTGCGGTCGCCCCAATTGTCGGCGGGGTTAAGCCAATACACTCCGGCCCACAAGCGGTTATTTAAGGAGCACGGCACATCGTACTCCACTTTGATGCAGGATTTTCCTTCTTGGCAATTCTGTACCCAGGCATCGTTCATTTTGATGCATTTCCCATCCGGCATATAACCGGAAGGCGTAAAACGGTTTAGTGAGCCCTTTTCTTGGTAGACAATAAATTTCTTAAAAGGCTTTGGCTCCTGCTCTGTCTGGGCAAAACCCCGCGGCGCTAGACCAAACACCAGGCATAAGAAAACCGCCGGGGCAAAGGACCTGCCCCGACGGTCAAGAAACGAAAAATTGCTTTTACACATTATCCAATTCGCCTAACTTTTGTTGAGCAGCTTCTGCTGGTTTCCAGAACCAACCATTGGGGTCCCAGCATTGCGCGTAAAAATATTCATCAATGAGTTTCTTGTAGGCCTCTTTGGCCTCGTCTCTCTTGCCGGCGTTGCGGTAGGCTTCACCCAAAATAAACAAGGAGGTGCCGACATCGTTTAAGGCCCAATAACTAAACGTTTTTTCTTTGGATTCCCAGGGATATTCTTTCAAAGACGATTGCATTTCTTTGGCCTTCACGGAATACAGATCGAACACTTTTTGAGTCAGGGTTTTGACGGTCTCCAGATCTTTCTTTTCCAGGGCCACCCAGGCCTTGGTGGTCAATTCGCTGGATGAGTAATCGCCAAAATCAGTATCGACGCCGCTTTCGATGGCCGCTAATTTTTCCTTGGCAGCATCCGCCGGTTTCCAAAACCATCCTTTGGGGTCCCAAGTTTGACCATACGAGTAGTCACGGATGACTTTATTGAACGCTTCTTTGGCTTCATCCTTCATGCCGGCGTTTAAGTAAGCGAGGCCCTGGATGTAATAGGACGTGGCCACGTCATTCAAGGCCCACAGTTTGAAAACATCTTCGTTTTTGCCGGTAACATATTCCGTAAGGCCAGCTTGCATTTCACGGGCCTTTTCGGCATACAATTCAATACATTTATTGGTATAGGCCAGCACAGATTCAATATCTTTGTTGGCCAGGGCATTCCAGGCCTTTGTAGCTAAGGTGGTGGAACGGTAGTCGCCAAAACTAATCGGGCCTTTTGGGCTTTTGACTTCAGCTTTGGTCTTGGTCTCGGCCTTGGCATCATCCTTCATCTCGGCCTTGTCGGAGGTCACATCCGGGGCCATCTCTTCCGGAATATCGGCATTCATTTCGTCGCCGCTGTCGAAGTTCATCTCACCGCTCAAATCAGCGCTCATGTCGGGCTCAGGGACGGATTCATCCGACATACTGTCATCCGTTGGCCAGGCAGAGTCCGCAAATTTGGACATATCCAAAGGTTTTTGGGCATCTTGAGCACACGCCGGCAAAAAACCTGTTAAAAGCAAGAAACTAAACACAATTGCTAACTTCTTCATACCTTCCTCCTATACTCTTATGGTTATTATCTTAACAGATGGTTTACTTACACACCTAAGTATACATGTTTTCTACTGTTTTGCAAGCTGAGCAACTGTTAGGGGCCCAAACCCACCAATGAACGCACCCCCCGCTCCGGCAGCGCAGTTATGCTGACAATTTGAGGCGATAAACTCTCTAACCCATCACGTCTGATGCGTGCGATCATGGCCGCATCAACGTCCATGCGTACGCCAGCGCCTTCTTTGCCGGTTTTAATGACGGTCTTTGCCGGGTCAAGGTCAATACCACCGCGTCTTGGCTCACTTGGCGAGTCCATGCCAAAATCGGTGGGGGTAACGGCACGTTGATAACTCGTGGCCGGCTGGACTTCCAGAGGTTTAGACTGGAAACGCAACTTGATCAAGATAACTTTACCGGTCTCAATTTCAAAGTCAGAGCCGGTTTGGCTGGAAAGTTCTTGAGCATAGGCTGTAATGAGATTTAACTCGGTGCTGCCGCTAACCACGCCGGTTACCCCATATTCCTTGCCAAAGTTTGAGACTACAGGCTCGCCAAAGGCCACTTGGATCCGTGATCCTTTCCTCGCTATGTCAGCCATCACCTTCCGCAATCTTTGGGTGATTTCAACCGCGGTCATGGCTGGACTGGCCACCGAAATGACAATCTTATCGAACCGAGTATCAAATGCAACTTGAAATCCTGCCGAAAGCAAAGACGGCTCCGCCTCATGAATAATTCGTTCACTGTTCTCATTGATGGGCTTCAGGCTCACGGTTCTATCTGTCACGGATAGTTGGAAACCAGGATTTTTAACTTGCGACCGTCGGGCACGGAGGATTTGCAATACTTCCCCAAGAGCGACCGGTACAGATCGTACGGCGAGGGCATGGCTGGCCACATTGCCCTTCGTCTCGTCCCATAAAGCCACGTTTTGCAATAACTTCGGCAAATTGATGACAAACTCCTGGCTCGAAGCCAGGACAATCCGCATTTTTGTAACTGGCTTTGATTTTCCCAGCTTATCTTTTTCTGTTATTTGCTCGGCTACCATGACGTTGTCGAGGTACCCGTTTCGCCTCCATTCACGCTCAAAGAATTTTCTATCCCTTTCGTTCCCTTCAACGACCTGGTTCACGAAAACCTCCCATGGCAGATCTGTAAATGAGAAACCTCGTCCCCCGTTTCGATCTAAAATGCTAAAATGCAATGTTAATGGAACAGGCAAACCCGCGTTTTGTTGATCATTCGGATACGCTTGCTTCAGAGAAGGGATCAAAATACGTTTACTACCGGCATAAAAAAAAGCTTTCGAGTTTCCGTATCCTAAAGTCAGCGCCTTCTCCGGCGCAATAAGTGATCCATCGTACAATCCCAGCTCGATTAGGCCGGTGGCATGGACATCGAGCCGTAGCCGCCTGGTAATCAAAGAAGGACCTACAGGACCTAAAGCTTGGTCATCATAAACCAAGTGCTTGGCTGCAAAACGCTGCAGCTCCTGCAATTCGACGAACGGCTTGCTGTTCATCGCCCGGTTTAAAATGCCTTCTTCGGAGTATCGGCGGCCCGATCCGTCCTTGCCTGGGTCTTTAAGGTAAGGCTTCTTCGTATACCTGTCCTCTGCAAATGAAGTCAATAGTATCTGGACAAACGCCGGGGTGACTTTTCCGTTATCAAGAAGCTTTCCATCAAAATACTTCAAAAGAGAATAAATCTGACGGTTGCCGCCATTTGCTTTGGAATTTCTTTCGATGTCTCCAAATTTCATGTGTCTAATGCCTTTGGTGCCTGGATCATAATTCTCAAACAAGAGCTGAACCAGGCGCTCTAAAAACGCGCGCCCGTCCCCCCCCGCTTCCCACACGCGGCGGACCTTATCGAACATTTCCATGGCCACACGTCGAGAAAACTCGGTGCTAAATCCTAAGTCTGGATTTTCAAGGCTCACGCTTGCCTTTTCGTCTGGCTTTTCCGCGGTAAGGATTTGTCGCGAAAGAAAATCGCCCAGATGTCTGACTGGCTTTCCTTGCAAATTTTTAAATAAAGTGTGCACTTGTTGCTTCGTTGCAGCATAGGTATCCCCGCCGTACTTCAATAAAATTTTATCCGCGGCGCCTTCCTTCGGCTTTAGTTTATCTAAGCGTGCGAGCTCCACCTCCAACAGACGGCTGGACTGGTTGGCATCTCTCCAATGAGGCAATTTATAAGCTGTTCCCTCGGTCATCCGTTCGATCAGCGCGTCCGTGCTGTGAACGGGGTTCGTCCGCGGCCTTCCTCGAGGTTTTGCTGCTGGATTTGCCATCGCCGGGTCGGATTTTCCTATTCCTCTGGTTTGGCCCAAGACCGGGGACCCCACCAGCAGCGCCCCTACGACCATCACGTTGACTAGACCTGGAACAAATTTTTTCAAAACATCGGCCAGCATAGCCCGGGCGGGCTCTCTGATTGCGGGGCCGCCCAAGAGCATCCCTCCGGAAAAATATTTCCTCGGCATCGATGCTTGTCCTGAGCTTGTCGAAGGATCTTCCTTAATAAAATTGAACACCCCTTTTTTATAGGCCTGAAGATAACGCTCGTAAATTTGATTTTTGATGCTCTTGTCCTGCAGGTCAATGCCTTTGACTTTGTTTTGGCCGGTGTACACTTGGTTGAGCACTGCCTCTTTAAGGTTCTTTTTATACCAGTTGGCTAGAATGAGGGAATTGACAATTTGACGGAGATTGGCAAAATTCTTGCCCGTATTGACTTCTTTTTCGATTTCAGGAAGGATGATGTCACGGACAATTTGGGCGGTGGTAGTCCCCTTCGGGGACGTGGCGCTTTTCTTGTTCGTATTAAGCGCCAACGCCAGGTAATCCTCTTCCAGCATAACCTTCAAATGGCTGTCGACCACAAACACGGTTTGACCGCGCTCGAAAATCTCTGCACGGTCAGCCATGATCCATACTTTATTGAAGGTCTGGACCGGCAGCTCGGCCGTCGCCGGGGCCGCCGCCCCGTACATTTGCCGGGTTTGGGAGTAAATTTTGTCCCAGAAGGCTTTACCCACCTGTTGTTCCGGATATATTAGGGAAGCGGTTATTTGCTTTAAAATGTAATCCTGGGCGAGCAGATCACGACCCATTTCGGTTTGGCTCAATGCTTCGGGGATGGTGCGGTCTTTTTCATAGGGTGACAAGTTGACCCACAGGTCTTTCTCAGGCACGGCCAAGGAAGCCATAAAATATTTGATCAGCTTCTCGCCTTCTTTTTTGAAGTCCTCGGCGGCGAGTTTGTCCTGGCCTTGATCAACGATGAAATCAAATTGAAATGGATTGTCTTTATGAACGGTCAGTCCTTTGATCATAGCAGGCTGATACGCCGGGCTCAAACTGACCATGTTGCCGGGTTCGGGAAGCCCAAGCAGCGGCTGGGCCGCGGCCTGCCGGGTCGGAATGACAGTCGTGCCGGTAAAGGCCACAAGAAGTGAAAGGCAGAGGAATTTTTTGATCATAGATTCGTTGAAAGAGGCATCTAGTAAGCGCTTACCACGGGAAGGATACCATATTTTTGGAAAAAAGCAATCCAGGGTATTTGCTGAGTGCTAATCTTAGTTGAACCTTAAGAATAAAAAAAGCAGGGTTCTCCTAAAATAGAGTTGCTCAAGACTCTATAAACCCAAAACAGGAGGAACCCATGCTTGACTTGAATGTAACAAAAAAACGTGGTAAAGCAAAGGTAAAAATTGAGGATAAACGCAAGGCGGTCATGAGCAAGGTCATGGACACCTTCAGCGAGGAGTTCGATGTGAAGATGTCGGTGATCCAGGAGTTGATTCCGTTGGGATTGGGTGCGGTGGCCGAGGAATTGCAAAGCGAAGTCAAGAGGTTGACCGGTCCCAAGCACAGCCGCGGCACACCTAACGCGCCGTGGGGCAAACAGAACGGGGCCGCGTATTTGATGGATCAGAAGTTCCCGGTGGTTGTCCCCCGGGTGCGCAATACATTGAGCAACACGGAAGTGCCGCTGGCGTCCTATCAGCGCTTGGGCAGGCCGTTTGCCGACGATAAAAACATGGTTTTAAAGCTGCTGCATGGATTGAGCACGCACAAATACCATGAGAGCGCCTCGCTCGCGGCGGAAGCTTTTGGAATCAGCGCCTCTAATCTGTCCAAACGTTTTAAGATCAAATCTGCCGATACGCTTAAAGCATTGCAGGAGCGTTCTTTGGCCCCATATGATATCGTGGCGATATTTATTGATGCCAAGCGTTACGCGGCCGATGGCTTGATGGTGGCCGTGGGAGTGACCATGGATGGCAACAAACTAATGCTTGGAGTTGAACATATCCACAGTGAGAACGCCAAAGCTATTGAACAGTGGTTAAGCCGGCTGGTTGAACGGGGATTGAAGTTTGAAGAAGGCATATTGTTTATCATCGACGGAAGCAAGGGCATCAAGAAGGCCGTTGAGCATCGTTTTGGAGATTATTGTGTGGCCCAGCGTTGTCAATGGCACAAGCGCGAGAATGTGGTCTCATATTTGGCTGATGACCAGAAGGCCATCTGTCGCCGGCGAATGAAGGATGCCTATGCCCAAACCACCTACAAAGATGCCAAGGCCCATTTGACAAAGCTTTACGGCGAGTTGATCCATGTCAATGAATCGGCAGCCAATAGCCTTTTGGAAGGGCTTGAAGAAACATTGACCTTACATCAGCTGGGCTTGTCGTCGGAGTTGGCCAAGAGTTTGAACACGACTAATTGCATTGAGTCCGTGATGTCGCAGATGGGCCAATACACCGACAAGGTGGACCGCTGGCGCAACAGCAATCAGATATTGCGCTGGACGGCCGCAAGTCTCATGGACATTGAGCCGCGGTTGCGCAAGATCAGGGGCTTCCGGTATCTGAAAGTCCTGCGGTTTAAATTACAGGAAAAGGTCAAGGGGCGTTTGAGTAAACAGATAGTCGATAAAAATACTCAATTGGCCGACGTCATCCAGGTCGCAACGAGTTGAGATCGTCGCATATAGGCCATGCTGGAGGGCAAAAATTTCGGAGAATCCTGCGAAAATCCGAAAAGTTCAACTAAAAAAAGCATTGCGCCGTCAACTGTTGCCTGCCAATTAAAAATTAAAAGTGGACTGTTTTTAAGGGTTTTAAGGTTTAAAAGTGGACTGCTGATCGGGCATACTTGTCATAAACGGAGGGTACAAGTATGTCTGAGCAAATCCACAAAAAGTTCACCGATGAACAAGTCAAAGATCTCTTACAGCGATATTTGGACAAGAAA